>JALHUR010000433.1 GCA_022867325.1 Candidatus Aminicenantota bacterium
CCGGTCAATCCCCTTCGCGGGATTCCACGGACGTAAATCCGTGGAGCTTCAGTAGCGAAAGATAAGCTCGAAGCGGACCCAGGCGTAGCTCTGGGCCCCGCGGAAATAATAATCGCCGGGCTGGAGGCTTTCCCAGAGGAAATGGCCGGAGACGTGCTTGCTGATGTCGAAGTTCAATCGGGCCAGGAAGAGGTCGCCCCGGTCCTTGCCCGCGCCGCTCAGGAAGGACGTGGCCGGGCTTTTTTGGGCGGCCCACAGGCGATGCCAGGTCAAGAGGAGCCGGAGGTTGTCCCGGAGGCTGAAATTGAGGATGCCGTGGAAGGAGACAAAATTCGACCAGTAAGCCGGCCGGCTCTCGCGGGCGGACAGGTAGATGAGCGACTCGCTCCACTTCGGCCAGCGGCTGAAAGCCGGGTCCCATCCTTCATAACGATCGGGAGTGGCCGGGTCGTCTCCGCTGAGGTAAATACCGCCCAAGGTCAGGACGGTCGGCCAGGGGAGCGCGGCCTGGGTTTTATAGTCGAGATGGAAATATCCGCCGTAGCCGAGCCGGTCCAGGTCGCCGTGGGTGCCGGACTGCAGGGCCGCCTCGGTTGTCAAGGACAGCCGCCCGTCGAACGGAACCTGGAGCCTGCCGCCCATATTCGTGATCCCCGAGCCGGGGAGCGTCCCCGTCCGGCGGATGGCCTTCCGGAAGAGGTACGCTTCCCAATTGAGCTTCTTGAGCGGGCCGATCGCGTAGAGACCGAAGCCCGCCTCATCCTGTTCGACCATGTTCTGGCCGACGTCATGGACGCGGGGGAAGAGCTTGTCGGTTCGGGGCTGGTCCAGGTAGAACGCCGTCAGGGTCGTTTTGGGGCCGGCTGCCCAGTCGAGCCGGACGGCGTTGAAGTAGGCTGAACGGGAGCCGTCGAGCGGGCCGCCGTCGAAGATGATGAAGCCCTCGCCCATCTGGATATCCTGGCGGCCCATGGTCAGCGTCAGAGGGAGATCGGCCGGCCTCTTCCAGCGGAGGTAGAGCTGGTCGAAGAAGACTTCGTTGAGGTCGTAGTTTTTCTTGAGTTTTGGGTCGGACTTGGGCGCGATGTAGTAGCGGTTTTCGTTGGTGAGCTTGACGGAAAACTCGAGCCTGGAAGAGGGGAGCCATTGGGCGGCGACGCTCGTCCGGAAGCGGATGTAGGCCGAGCTGTCGGCGGCCGCATCGTTGAGGCTCGTGACGTTGTCCGAGCTCTCCTGGCGGATCCGCTCTATAAAGGAGAATTTGAGGCGGGGCGGGGATTGATTTTGCGCGGAGTCTTGGGCGAAGAGGGCCGCGTTGAGGAAGGTCAAGATGACGAGGACGGTGAGGAAAGTTGCGGCGGGGATAACGACAGCGGGGGCGACGGCGATAAACATCTTATACGATATGCGCTTCGTTTTCATATCCTCTCCCGGGGAGCTTGATCCTTTTTAAATGCCCAATTTCGCCCTTTCTTCATATCATAGAAAATGGGAGCGATCAATCGGAGGGGACAGAACTCAAACCTAACCGCCCAAATTGGAATGAACCTTCCCGCGTCAAATTCATCCAGGCTTGGAAGTAGGCCGTCAAATGATGCTGAGGGAGCTCAGGCCGTTGACACCGCATCCTGTCCTGATTTAATCCCCTCGCGGGAATCCACGGACGTTAGTCCGTGGAGGGATAGCGAATCCCCGCTTCGGGGACAGGCGCTCCAACGCCTGCAATGGGCAGATCCCACGGACGTAAGTCCGTGGAGCTTCAGTCGCGAAATAAGGGAGGTCGGAATGCAAGTTAGAGTTCTTGGCGGCATCGTCCTCGTGCTTTTCTCGGCGGCCCTGGCCGCTTCCGATCCCGGACAGACGAACGACGCCGCCGAAGCGATGAAGAATCTGAAGCTGTGCCAAGAAAGCCTGGGGAAAGACGACGTCGATGCGGCGGTTGAATATGGAGAAAAGGCCGTCAAGCTGGACGGCGGCAACTGGGAATGTCAATTGTGGCTGGGCCACGCCTACGGCCGAAAAGCCCAAAAAGCGTCCGTGTTCAGCAAGCTCTCGAACGCCAAAAAGTGCAAAGCCGCCTATGAAAAAGCGGTCGAGCTCAAGGCCGACAGCGCGGAGGCGAGGCAGGCGTTGATGGGGTATTTGTTGCAGGCGCCAGGCATCGCCGGCGGCGACAAGAACAAAGCCAGGGAACAAGCTACGGAAATCCTGAAGCTCGACGCCGTAAGGGGCCATCTCGCGTTCGCCCAAGTCTACTTGAGCGAGAACGATGCGGCCAAGGCCGAGCAGGAATACATCGCAATCACCGAGCTGGACCCGAACAACCAGGCCCATCGGAACAATTTGGGTCTTTTCTATGTCAATCAAGGCAAGTATGACCAAGCCCGAAATATCTTCCTGACCCTCAATGAGGCGGCTCCTCAGGAAACGGCCTATGTCTATCAGTTGGGAAAGATCGCCCTTCTGTCGGGGAAAGACCTGGACAAAGGATTGGAGTATTTCCAGGAGTATTTGAAGGTCGAGCCGAAGCCGGACTATCCGACCTGGGCTGACGCCCATTGGCGGATGGGGTTGATTCAGGAAAAGCTCGGCAGTAAGGACAAAGCCGTGGCCGAGTATCAAAAGGCGCTGGAACTCAACCCCCAGCACAAGTTCGCCAAAGAATCTTTATCCAAGATCCGGGGCGGGGACGTGCCGCTCTAATTCGTTGCCGGCTCAGGTCTTACCGAAAAACGCGATCAGGGCGCGAATAATACTGTACAGGAAGAACAAGAAACCCAGGCCGGGATGGCGAAGGCGATGAACATGAAGAAGGTGATCGAGATAACAGGGCGAAAGCCGAAGTCCAGTATAATGATCCCATGACCGAAGCCCCGAATCGACCCCGGCCGTCCCCGGCGGGGTCTGCCTTCGCCCGGCGCTTGGCCGTCGTCCTCTGCCGTCCCGAAAACGCCGAGAACGTCGGGCTGGCCGCCCGAGCCATGAAGAACACCGGGTTCGGGGAGCTGCGCCTTGTCCTGGACCGGCCTCTCGACTCAATCGCTCATAAAACGGCCGTCCACGCGGGGACAATCATCGACCGGGCCCGCGTCTTCCCGGACTTGGAGGAGGCCGTCGCCGACCTTCACCTCGTTTTCGCCGGGACGGCCAAGAGCCGCAAGAATTTCGAAGTCCTCGCCTTTGAAGATGCCCTCGACCGAATGCTGGCCGCGCCGCTTTCAGCCCGGGTCGGTCTGCTTTTCGGGAATGAGCGCACCGGACTGACCTCGGAGGAACTTCGCCGCTCCAACTTTAGGTTCACGATTCCCCAGGCGGCGCGGCAACCCTCCTACAACCTGGCCGCGGCCGTCCTGCTCACCCTGTTCGCCCTATTCACCCGTTCGCCGACGCTACCCCGCCTTGAAAGGCGGGGCTATGAACGGAGCCCCGCCTTTCAAGGCGGGGACGAGAAGCGAGGCTCAGGGTTAACCCCGAACAAGCCCCGGCATTCATGCCGGGGAGTCGAGGGGTTGACCCGAAGCGGAGCGGCGGTTCCGACCCGCGCCCGCCCCGGCCGAACGCCTTTTACCCGGCGCGAGATGGAAACCTTCCGGCGCGTCTTCATACGAAAAATGGAGGAGAGGGGATTCATTCACTCCACGAACAGGACGCACATGGAAGAGAGGATCTCGGACCTTTTAGGCCGGCTGGCGCTGACCGCGGAGGACGGCGCGCTCTTCCTTGCCTTGTTTTCGAAGGGATCGACGGCCGGATAAGAGGCTTTCCCCCGGTTCGTGTATAATGACGTGAGGAGAGACGAAATGAGCGAGAAGGAAATCATGGTCACCTTTCCGGGAGGCGTCAAGGTCGACGCCCGCTCCGGGGAATTCACGGTCCGGACCGACCAACCTGTCAAAGCGGGCGGGGAGAACTCGGCTCCCTCGCCGTTCGATCTGTTCTTGGTCTCCATCGCGACCTGCGCCGGATACTATGCCCTGGCCTTCTGCAGGGAGCGGAATATCGCGGTCGAGGGCATGTCGGTCCGGATGACCTGGACCCGGGACCCGGAGATCAAGATGATCGACCGGATCTCGATCGAGATCCGGCTTCCGGCGGGTTTCCCCGAGAAATACCGCGCGGCGGTCGTCAAGGCGGCCTCGACCTGCACCGTCAAGGCCCACCTCGCCAAGCCGCCCGCCTTCGTCATGGAGGCCCGGATCGCTGGCTAGGCCTCCGGCCCAGTTGACCCGTTCGCCGACGCTAAGCCCCGCCCTGAAAGGCGAGGATTAAAATCGGAGCCCGCCTTGCTGTACTCATGGCTTCCATGAGTGCCGCCTTTCAATACACATGA
>JALHUR010000434.1 GCA_022867325.1 Candidatus Aminicenantota bacterium
CCCCGACCGGAAATAAGGTGGCCGTCATCGGCGCCGGCCCGGCCGGACTGACCGTGGCCGGCGACCTGGCCAAGCGCGGCCACCGGGTCACCGTTTTCGAGGCCCTCCATGAAGCGGGCGGCGTGCTGATCTACGGCATCCCCGAATTCCGGCTTCCCAAGGCCATCCTGAAGTCCGAAGTCGACTACCTGCGGCGGCTGGGCGTCGAAATCCGGACGAGCTTCGTCGTGGGCATGACGGCCACGATCGACGACTTGAAGGCCGAGGGCTACCGGGCCTTCTTTATCGGCTCGGGCGCGGGGCTCCCCAATTTCATGAAGATCCCGGGAGAGAACCTGGTCTGCGTCTACTCGGCCAACGAATACCTGACCCGTGTCAATCTCATGCGCGCCTACGATTTCCCGGCCTACGACACGCCCGTCTTCAAGGCCCGCACGGCCGCCGTCATCGGGGGCGGCAACGTCGCCATGGATTCGGTGAGGACGGCCAAGCGGCTGGGCGCCGAACGGGCCGTCATCGTTTACCGTAGATCGAGGACGGAAATGCCGGCCCGGAACGAGGAGATCCACCATGCCGAGGAAGAAGGGATCGAATTCCAGCTTCTGACCACTCCGATCCGCTACTTCGGCGATCAATACGGGCGGGTCCGGGCCATGGAATGCCAGAAGATGGGCTTGGGCGAACCGGACGCTTCGGGACGGCGCCGGCCGGTGCCGATCGAAGGCTCGGAATACACGATGGAGGTGGACCTGGTCGTCTGCGCCATCGGGCAGAGTCCGAACCCCCTGATCCCCCAGACGACGCCGGGCCTCAAGATGGGCAAGTGGGGAAACGTCGAAGTCGACTGGACGACGATGGCGACCAGCCTCCCCGGCGTCTATGCCGGCGGCGATATCATCCGGGGCGGCGCGACGGTCATCTTGGCCATGGGAGACGCCCGGATCGCAGCCTCCCAGATCGACGCCTATCTCTCCCGCTGAAGAAGGAGATTGCCATGATCACGACAGAGACGTTGGGCGGACTTGAGCTCTTTGAAGGATTACCCGAGCACGCCCTCCGGACGATCGCCGCCATGTCGGAGGAGCTGTCCTTCGCCGCAGGGACGGTCATCTTCTCGCCTGAACAAGCCTCTCAGCGTATTTTTCTGCTCTTGGAGGGATCGGTCCGCCTGACCGTCTTTGCTTCTCAGCTGACCGAGCCCATGACTGTCACCATGTTGACGACGCCGGGTCAGGCCTTCAGCTTTTCTTCGATCGTCGGCCGCGGTTACCACAACAGCTCGGCCGAGGCCCTCAGCGATATCCGGGCCATCGCCATTCCCGGACAATCCTTGATGGAATACCTGGCCCGGGAGCCGGCCGTCGGATTCGTCGTGATGACGCGCGTGGCCAACCTCATCAACCGCCGGCTGGGGGCGTTGCGGAAGCTGTTGCTCGAGACGATTATCGATCTAGAGAGGCCGTCCAGCACCACGCCGGAAAACTAACAGAGAGTATTCGGCGGCCTTGGTCCCCTCTTCGTATTGCTTCATGACCTCGAGCTTCATCGATCGAATGGAACTGCCGGACGTGGACAAGCTCATGAGCCAGGATCCGGTCCATATCCCGTTCCGAAATTTTCGAACGGTCGAGGAAGATGTGGTTGAAGAAGGAGAACGGCTCTCCCCGGTGGCTGCAAAAGACGACGCGGAGGCCCCGGAATTATCCATGGTCGTCCGCCTTGTGTTTCCGGATCTCGCCGCGGAGGGTCCTGAGGATGTCCTCGAGCTCGGCGACGCTCAGGTTATTGTCCTTGGCGAAGAAGGACACGAGTTCCTGGTAGGAGTCGCCGAAGAAATTCCTGACGAAGCCCCTCAGAAATTCCTGGGTGTAGCGGTCTTTGGAGACGAGCGGATGGTAGCGATGGGTTTTTCCGAACGCCTCATGCCCGACAAACCCCTTCTTCTCGAGGATGCGGATGACGGTCGAGACCGTGTTGTAGGCGGGCTTGGGATCGGGCAGGCGATCGATGATGTCCTTGACGAAGGCCCGTTCCAGGTCCCAGAGCACGTGCATGATCTGCTCTTCGGCCTTGGTGAGTTCTTTCATGGCGCTGACAATATAGGACGGGGCCGGGCATTTGTCAACTAAATATTTAGTTATTTAACTAAATATTTAGTAATCCGATGTTTTGGATTACATTTTCAGATCACTTGATCTTCGCCACGAACCCTTCCAGGCCTCCTTTTTTCTGGGACTGGATCGGGTTCTTGAGCGGGAAATCGATCGAGTAGGTTTGGCCCGTCACATAAGCCGAGCGATCGGCGCCGACCGCGATGTCATTCCCCTGATTCTCAATGCTTCAGCCTAGATACGTGGAATATAGAAGAGTCTTGCCGGAAGAGCTGAGCTTGCTGATGAAGGCCGCATAGGCTCCTTTGAGTGTTTTTTGAAGGGCTTGCTTGATCGGAAAATCCGAAGAATAGGTCCTCCCGACGACATAGCAATTCCCGTCTTTGTCGAGAGCGACGTTGCAGCCATAATCAAAGGTGGATCCGCCCAAATAGGTGGAAAATAGAATCGCGCTTCCTTTCGAGTTCAATTTGGAGACGAACGCGTCCTCCACTCCGCCGAATTGGGATTGGTAGGGCTTGGTGGTGGGAAAATCCGATGATTCCGTATGCCCCGTCATATAGACGGTTCCATTGGCGGCGACGGCGATCCCGCGGGCGATGTCTCTCCCCGAACCTCCATAATAGGTGGAAAATTCGAGGTCGTTCCCCTGGGGATTGAACTTGGTGATAAAGGCGTCCCATCCCAAACAGGTCGCCTGGAGAGGATTCTTGACGGGGAAATCGTCGGAGGCCGTGTCTCCCGTGACATAAGCCGCGCCTTGCCCGTCGACGTAAATGCCTCGGCCCATCGATCCGTTGCTCCCGCCCAGGTAAGTCGAATATACGAGTTTGCTGCCGTCGGGGTGGAATTTGGTAACGAAGGCAACTTGTCCCTGCGCTTGACCAATCCCGTACTTTTGATAGGGCTTTTTCAAAGGGAAATCCGAAGAGACGCCGTTTCCCGTGACATAGGCGGAGTTCTTCGAGTCCACAGCGATTGAATAGCCCTCTTCCCACTTCGTGCCCCCCAGGTATGTTGAAAACACGAGAGCGTTCCCCTTGGCGTTGAGTTTGGCCACAAAGACATCGCGCGTGCCTTTTCTCTTGCTCTGGAAAGGCTTCCGAACGGGGAAATTCGACGAGTCCGTGGCCCCGACGACATAGGCATTCCCCGATTTGTCGACGGCGATGTCATTCGCCCAGTCTTCAGCCGATCCGCCGATAAAAGTCGAGTAGACCATGGCATCCCCTTTGGGATTGATCTTGGTGACGACGACGTCGGCGTCTTTCTTGAGGGTCTTCTGGAAGGGGTTTTTCGTGGGATAATCCGACGACGCCGAGAATCCGGTCACGTAGACCGCGCCTGCCGAGTCCACGGCGATACCGTTTCCCGCATCGGCGCTCGATCCGCCCAGGTAGGTCGAATAGACCAGGACGACGGGATCGATGACCAGAGGATAGTTCGCGTCATAGGAGGAGATTTCAAACCCAAAGCTACGGTCCTCCCTTTCCAGCAGCCGCGCGGCGACTTCGACTTTGTTCCGGCCGATCGGCTGGTAACAACACGGTTTGGTATGGATCAGCTTCCCGAATTCCGTCTCCACTTCGAGATTCCCGTTTTCGTCCACCCGGCTCGCCTTGATATTCTCGTACCGGAATCCGATAGCGGAGACCTTGCCGCCGGGACGGACGAGCCAGTCGTATTCGATCTGCTTCCCCCGGCCGTAGATTTTGAGATCGACGCGATCGTAGAGGTTTTTATGGGGCTTCCGGGTTTGTCGTGGGTCTCTCTCTGATGTAAAATGGTCGCCACAAAGAGGAGGCGACCATGGAAGACCGGGAACTGTATTGGTATTTGCTGGGGTTTAAGAGTCCGTGGACAGTGGGGCGAGTGTCTTTGGAC
>JALHUR010000435.1 GCA_022867325.1 Candidatus Aminicenantota bacterium
CCCTCGACACTCATACTAAGCCGTTTCCGGCTTAGTATGAGTGCTGCAAGGCTGCTCCCCGGCCCGGAGCTCCATGGACTCAATTCTGTGGGATCCGCATATTACAGGCATTGGAGCGACTGTACTCATGAACCGTTTCCGGTTCATGAGTGATGAATGCCGGCACTCATGGAAGCCGTGAGTACTGCAAGGATGGGCTTGTTCGGGGTTAACCCTGAGCCTACTCAGCCCCATCCCCTCTAAAGGGGCTGAGTACAAAAGTGTCGCTTCTCGTCCCCGCCTTGAAAGGCGGGGCTCCGATTCAAAGCCCCGCCTTTCAGGGCGGGGTAGCGTCGGCGAACGGGTCAAGCCGACCGGGCCGGGCATCCGAGTCCTGAAGCTCCACGGACTTACGTCCGTGGGATCTACCCTCTGCAGGCGTTGGAGCGCACTCATGGAAACCCTGAGTACTGCAAGGCTGCTGCCTGTCCCCGAAGCGGGGAATTCGCTATTCCTCCATTGACTAACGTCCGTGGAATCCCGCGAAGGGGATTGATTTTCAAAAAAAGCTGGGATAGAGTGAAAACACGGAAATCGAACCGGACCCCAAAACATCAACTCTACGTTCATAAAAAAGGAGTCCAGAGATGGCCGGCAAGTTGATGGATCTGAAAGCGGCGGCCGCCCTCGTTCCCGACGGGGCGACGATCTCGATCGGAGGGTTCACGACCCAGCGCCACCCGATGGCCTTCATCTACGAGCTCATCCGGCTCGGACGGCGCGACCTGTACCTCTTCGGGCACTCGCCGGGAGGGGACTGGGATATTCTCATCGGGGCGGGCTGCGTCAAGCGGGTCGAGCTCGCCTACGAAGCCGATGAAGCGTTCAACACGGTCGGACCTCGCTGGCGGAGGGCCGTCGAACGGAGCGAAATCGAGTGGGAAGACTACAGTAACTTCTCGATGGTGGCCCGCTTCACGGCCGGAGCGATGGGGATCCCATTCATGCCCGTCCGCAGCCTCCTGGGCAGCGACCTGATCCGTCAGGAAACCCTGACGCCCGAGCAGCGCTTCGCCGACCCCCGCACGTCCCCCCGGAAACTCCACGTCATGGACTCGCCTTTCAACCCCTTGGACCGGGTCGTGCTCGTCCCGGCCATTCATACCGAATTCGCCGTCCTCCATGTCCAGAAGGCGACTGACCAGGGGACGGTCCGGATCGAGGGGCAGACCTTCGCGGATGTCCAGCAGGCCATGTGCGCCGATGTCGTGATCGTGACCGCCGAGGAGATCGTCGAGGACGATGTCCTGCGCGCGGAGCCGGAGAGGAACCCGATCCCCTCGCTCGCCGTGAACCACGTCTGCCGCGTCCCCTACGGAGCCCATCCCTACGCCGTGTTCAATTATTACGATTACGACCCCCTCCAGCTCAAGGAGTACCACGAGAGCGCCAAGGACGACGCCGCTTACCGGCGCTACCTCGATAGGTACGTGGTCGGCGTCAAGGATCAGGTCGGATACCTCGAAGCGATCGGCGGATCGGCCCGGCTCGAATCCCTGAAAGCGAAACCGCCCTTCGGCTATCGCCCCGACCTCAAGCGGAGAGTCTGACCATGGCGACACCCCGATACACCCTGACCGAACTCATGGCCGTGGTCGCCGCCCGCGAAATCGCGGACGGCGAGGTCGTTTTCGCCGGGACCGGCCTCCCGATGCTCGGCGTCATGCTGGCCCAGCGGATCCACGCCCCCCGCTGCATCATCATCTTCGAGGCGGGAACGGTCGCCAGCCGGCTCGCCCACCTGCCGATGTCGGTCGGGGATCCGCGCGTCATGCGCGGGGCCGCGACCGCGGCCGGGCTCATGGAAGTTTTCACCTTCGTCCTTCAGGCGGGCCGGGTGGATGTCGGTTTTCTGAGCGGGGCCCAGGTCGACCGGTTCGGAAACATCAACAGCACTTCGATCGGCTCCGACCCGAGGCGCCCTTCCGTCCGTTTCTCGGGGAGCGGCGGGGCGTGCGACATCGCCTGTCTCGCCCGGCGTACGATCATCATCGCCAAGCACGAGAAAAGGCGTTTCCCGGAAAAAGTGGATTACGTCACGAGCCCCGGATGGCTGGCCGGCGGAACGAGCCGGACGGAGTCCGGCCTCATCCGGGGCGGGCCGAGCTCCGTGGTCACGACCATGGGCGTTATGCGCTTCAGGCCCGAGAACAAAGAGGCTTATCTGGCGAGTTTCCATCCGGGCCTGACGCCCCAAGCCGTCGCCGAGGCGACCGGCTTCCCCTGGGCCGTCACGGGCGCGACCGAGACCCCCCCTCCCGCGGACGAGGAGCTCCGCATCCTGCGCGAGGACGTCGATCCCGAGAGGATTTTCCTGAGATAGGCTTAGGACTCAGGATTCCAGCTTCGTGTCCCCCGCGTAGAAGATGACCCCGCGCGGAGTCTTGTCCAGGGAAAATCCGAGGGGCTTGGTGAAAAGAGCGTCGTCGTAGATCTCCTTGAGATACCGGTCGCGAAAGCGGGGATGGGCGATGCTGGCGATCGCCAGGGCTTTTTCCCCGGCCGTCAGTCCCCGCAGGTCGGCGATGCCGTACTCGGTGACGATGACGATGCCGTCGTAGGCCGAAGCCGTCAGGCTCACGCCGGAGGGATGAACTTTGACGATCTTCGATTGCCCTTTATCGGTCATGCTCTTGAACGCGATGATCGGGACGCCGTAGGCGGAGTCGTTCAGGGCGCCGACAAAATCGGGCTGGCCGCCGACGCCGCTGTAATAGCGCCGGGCGTCGATGTAATCGGCCCAGACGTTCCCGAACAGGTCGACGCCCATGGCGGTATTGATCGAGACGAAGGGGCTGTTCCTGCGGATGACCTCGGCCGAATTGGTTTCCATGCAGGGCCGCATCTGAATCCCCGCCCGCATGTGGACGTATTCGTAAAGCTCCATCGAGCCCATGATCAGGGAGGTCGCGCTGTATCCTCTATGCAGCTTTTTGCGTCGGTTCGTCACGATCCCCGCTTTTTGAAGGATCATCAGGCCGTCCCCGTACAGCTCGGTCTGGATCCCGAGGTCCTTGGGGCGGGCTTCCTTGATGACCCCGACGACGGCGTCGGGAATCTGCCCGATCCCGACCTGGAGGGTGACGCCGTCGCGGATGAAATGCCGGGCGACGAGCTCGCCGATCCTTTGCTCGGCGCCGGGAAGGTTGGCGAAATCGGGCGCCGGGAAGTCGTAGACCCCCTTGACGTCGTCGTCATCGACTAGGTAGTCGATCGACTGGGCGTCGACGATGCTCTGCCCTTGGGTGAAGGGCATGCTGAAATCGAGCTCGGCGATGACGCACTTGGCGTGGTCGATGGCCGTGTGCATCGCCTCGACGGACAGGCCCAGGCTGAACTCTCCGGTGATCTCGTGGGGCCGGACCTTGAAGATGGCGACATCGGGCTGGTAAGGCCGTCCCTTTCCAATGAGACTTTCGAGGTTGGCCAGGGTGCAGGGGAGATAAAACGCGCGGCCTTCGTTGGCCGCCTTCCGGACGTCACCCGTCGAGAAGATCGAATACGTCATGATGCGGTCCTGGATCCCCTTCTCCACGTAGGAGACGGGCCCCTGGAGGAGGAGATGGACCATCCTCAGGAAGGGCAGGCGGGGCGTTCCGGATTTGACGGCCGCCGTCACGGCATCGAGGCAGGCCGTCGGTGTCGCGGCGTTGGAGCCTATATAACAGGTTACGACGTCCCTGTCCGCGAACTCCTTGGCAAGCACCTCGGGGATCTGCTTGAGCTTGATGACCGTCGGCTGATGGCTCATGGGACGACTCCTATAAATGCGAAAAATGAGTATTGTGTTTATGTCCATTATAGCCCAACGCGAAGAGGGGAGGAAGGGCGGGGGACGCCGCGTGGAGAGCCCTGGCCGGGAACCGGACCTTATGTTATACTGCGAGCGGTCATGATGGCGTTCGGACGTTTCCGGATCACCGCCCTTAACCGCGGTTTTTTCCGCCTCGACGGCGGGGCCATGTTCGGGGCGGTTCCGAAAACGATCTGGTCCCGCCTGATCGCGCCCGACGAGGAGAACCGCATCCGTCTCGCCACGCGCACGCTCCTGATCGAGGACGGCGAAAGGATCGTCCTGGTCGACCTCGGGAACGGCGATAACTGGCCGGACAAGCTCCGCCGGATTTACGGCATCGAGAATCTCCCCGCCGGGGAGGC
>JALHUR010000436.1 GCA_022867325.1 Candidatus Aminicenantota bacterium
CAGTACTCATAAGCCGGGAACGGCTTATGTGTGCCGGCATTCATGCCGGGGAGTCGAGGGGTTGACAAAGTGCAGGTTTGACCCCAAATAGTCCGTTGCGGTAAGCTGGTTGCTCTTGAGATTGGAAAAGGCGAGGGTGTTATGAGATCGTCCAGCGTTCCGCATAAACCTCTATGGAAGTTCCCCCGACTGATCGGAATGGTCCTCCTCGTCTTGGCCGCGGTCATGCCGGTAGCCGCATCGACTCCGGCCGCCCAAAAGCTTCCGCCCCTCCGGCCCTTTAAAACCGAGACGCCTCCGACGATCGACGGCGTCCTCGACGACGCCGTCTGGAAGCTTGCGCCCTCCGAGACCGGTTTCAAAACCTGGCGTCCCGATATGGGCATGGACATGCATCAGAATACGGTCGTCTACTACGCCTACGACCGCGAAAACATCTACTTCGCCTTCCGCTGCTACGATACGGAGCCGTCCAAGATCAAGGCGGTGGTCTCGAACCGGGACAGCATCCAGGCCGGGGACGACTGGATCTGCATCAACCTCGACTCCTTCAACGACCAGCAGTCCCTCTACGCGCTCTACGTCAATCCGCTCGGCATCCAGGCCGACTCCAAGTTCGAGGCCAATAATGAAGATTTCTCGGTGGATGTCGTCTGGTACTCGGCCGGCCGGATCGACGCCGAAGGGTACGCGATCGAGATCCGCCTGCCCTTCAAGAGCATCCGCTACGCCTCCAACGATCCGGTCGAGATGGGGATCATCTTCGAGCGGTGCATCAGCCGTTTTTCCGAGTCGGGGACTTACCCCCCGCTCGACCGCGCCCAGGGCCTCAATTTTGTGACGCAGACCAGGGCGCTCAACTTCGAGGGCGTGCGCCACTATACGTTGTTCGAGCTCCTGCCGGCCGTGACCTATGGCCGGACGAGCGTCGCCGAGGAGGGCGGCCTCCGCGCCGAGCCGTCCCGGAGCGACCTGAGCCTGACGGCCAAGTACGGCCTGACCTCCCAGCTCATCCTGGACGGGACGGTCAACCCCGATTTCAGCCAGGTCGAGGCCGACGCGGGCCAGGTCGACTTCAACCTCCGCTACGCCCTGTTCTATCCCGAGAAGCGGCCGTTCTTCCTCGAAGGGCGCGAGAAGTTCGCCTTCGCCGCCAACAAACAGGGCGACCCGCTTGGCGCGATCGTCCATACCCGGACCATCGTCAATCCTTACCTTGGGTTTAAGCTCAACGGCAAGCTCGGCCCTAATGACACGGTCGCCTCCATCTACGCCATGGACGAGCTGCCGGAGGGGTCGGCCCGGGACTTCGCCCACTTCACGATCGTCCGCTACAAGCATGCGTTGAGCGAGGACAGCTTCCTGGGCGGATTCCTGACCGGACGGTTCGAAGGCGGACATACCAACGCGGTTGCGGGAACGGACGGACAGATCCGCCTGACCCCGGCGGCGGCCGTCGGCTACCACGCGTTCTGGTCACGGACCGACCTCGGCGCGGGGAGCGGCGGCGCCCGGGAAGGCCATGCCCTAGGCGTCAACTACAGCCTCCAGTCACGGGACTGGATTGTGAACATTAACGCCCAGGATCTTAGCCGCGATTTCGAGACAGAGACGGGTTACTTGATCAGGAACGGGATCAGCCGGCTCCAGGCGGGCTTTATGCCCATGATCTATCCCAAGTCGAAGCTGTTCCTGCGCATCGATCCGATCGTCCATTTCGTCGAGGTTCGGGACAAGGAGAGCGGGCTCTGGGAAACGACCGAGCAGGCCGACTTGCGGTTCATCCTGCCCCGGAGCACGTCCGTTTTGTTCGGGGGCAAGTATTCGACCGAAGTTTTTCTGGGACGGAGATTCGGGCGGAGCGGGATAAGAGTGATCGCCCAGAGTCAGATCATCAAGCAGCTTTCGTTCAGCTTCGCTTTCAATCGCGGCCAGAAAATCCGCTATGTCCTCGATCCCTTCCAGGGGAGGGGAACCGACCTGTCGGCCGAGGCCTCGTTCCAGCCGTCCGAGAATTTTATGTTCGACCTGAGTTTTGTTTATTCGGACTTCACGCGTTCGGCCGGCGGGACGAAAGAGTACGATTACACGATTATCCGTAGCCTCAACACCTACCAGGTCAACAAGTACCTGTTCTTCCGGGCGATCATCGAGTACAACTCCTTCTACAAGGAGCTGATGACCGATTTCCTTGCCTCGTTCACCTATATCCCCGGGACTGTTATTCACGCGGGCTACGGATCGCTTTACGACAAGATGAGGTGGAACGCGGATGAGCGCGCCTACATCCCGTCCGACCGGTTCTTCGAGATCAAACGCGGCTTTTTCTTCAAGGCGTCTTATCTTTGGCGGATGTAGCTCTGTCGGGGTCAAACCTACACTTTGTGACAAAGTGTAGGTTTGACCCTAACTTAAGGAAGAAGCAATCTGGGGGCCGTTTCCGTATATAATATCGCCTATGTCCGGAATCAGGAGGTCCCGATGGTCTTGAAGAAGAGCGCCCTGACATTCATTCTTGCCGCCGTTTTAGCCGCGACTTTGCTCGCGCCGCCCGTCTCGGCCCAGTCCGCGGGAGACGACGCTCTGGCGAAAAAGATCGACGCTGTGATGACCGAGGTCTACCACCCCGATGGGCCCGGCGCTGCGATCATCGTCCGTAAAGACGGAAAAACGATCTTTCGCAAAGGTTACGCCCTGGCCGACCTCGAGCTCGGAGTGCCCATCGAGCCGGACATGATCTTCCGGCTCGGCTCGATCACCAAGCAATTCACGGCCGTCTCTATCCTCATGCTGGCCGAGCAGGGCAAGCTCGGCCTCCAGGACGAAATCACGAAATTCCTGCCCGATTATCCGACCCAGGGTCGACGCATCACGGTCGAGCATCTCCTGACCCATACCTCGGGTATCCAGAGCTACACGGACATGGCGGAATGGCTGCCCCTGTGGCGGAAAGACTTCATGCTTCAGGAGCTCATCGACCTGTTCAAGAACAAACCTATGCAGTTCGAGCCCGGAGAGCGATGGGTCTATAATAACTCCGGATACATCCTCCTCGGGGCCATCATCGAAAAAGTCTCGGGCCAGACCTATGAAGAGTTCGTTGATACGCATATTTTCAAGCCGCTGGGCATGAAACATTCCTGTTACGGAAGCACCGAGCGGGTCATTCCCCGCCGCATCCCGGGCTACCAGACGGGGAAGGACGGATTTATCAACGCCCCCTACCTGAGCATGACTCAGCCCTACGCCGCGGGATCCCTTCTTTCCAGCGTCGACGACCTGGCCGTTTGGAGCGACGCCGTCTTTTCGGGAAAGCTGATCGGAAAAGAATGGCTGGACAGGGCCTTGACCCCCTATAAACTGAAGAACGGCGAATCCACCGGCTACGGCTACGGCTGGTTCATCACGAATTACCAAGGCCACCGCATCATCGAGCACGGCGGCGGCATCAACGGTTTTATGACCTACGAAATGACCCTGCCCGAGGACCGGATCTTCTTGGCCATCCTGACCAACAGCGCCGTCGAAGGCCGCGATCCCGAGCCCAGGGCCGTCAAGATCGCCGGCCTCGTGCTCGGCAAACCCGAGCCCGAACGCAAGGCCGTCGCGCTCGCCTCCAAGGACCTCGATCCGTTGACGGGCGTCTACGAGGACGCCGCAAAGGAGGAACGCTATATCACGCGCGAGGGGAACAAGCTTTATTCCCAGAGGCGCGGAGAGGGAAAATACGAGATTCTGGCGGCCTCCGCCGTCGAGTTCTTCTTCAGAGACAACCCCGCCCGCGTTCGTTTCGTCAAGAACGCGGCCGGCGCCGTGACCGGGCTTCGCGTGCAAGCGCGCTACGGCCCCGCCCAGGTTTACACCAAGACGGCCAAGCCGCTCCCCGTCCCTAAAAAGGAAATTGCCGTCGATCCGAAAATTTACGACGCCTATGTCGGCGATTACGAACTCGCGCCCGGGTTCACGATCACCATTATCAGGCGGGATGCCAAGCTCATCTCCCTGGCCACCGGGCAGCCGGAGGTGGAGCTCTTCCCGGAATCGGAAACGAAGTTCTTCCTCAAGGTCGTGGAGGCCCAGGTCGAGTTCGTCAAGGATACCGCGGGAAAAGTGACCGGGCTCGTCCTCACCCAGAGCGGGCGGACGATGCCGGCTAAAAAGGTCAAAGCGCCCTAGCGGATTCGACCCTCCCATTTTCGGGCCCTAAGCCCGGATCAGACTTGAGTCGCCTTGACCCGCTCCTCCTGGGACATAGCCGCCAGCTTCTTGACTTCGTCGACATTCAAACCCAGGCCCTTGGCGACGCGCTCGCCGTACTCCGGATCGGCCTTGAAAAACAGCGCCGTCTGCCGCAGCTGGATGGCTTTCTTCGCCCCTCCCAGGTGGCCGACGATGTTGCCGACGAGGTGCTCGCGGTCCATGTCCGTCATGACTTTCCGGTAGAGGGCGCCCGCCTGGACGAAGTCGACGTCGCCGAGAACGTAAGCGTGCCGCGCCGCCGCTCCAGCCACATCGATCGGGGGGATCCCGGTGCCGGGCACGGGCGTCGGACCGCCGAAGCTGTTCGGCCAGTAGTTGGGGCCGCCCCCGCCGTTGTTGTCGAAGCGCATGGCGCCGTCCCTCTGGTAGCTCGCCATCGGGGCCGCCTTGGGCGCGTTCACCGGCAGCAGGTGGTAATTGGGGCCGAGCCGATGGCGGTGTGTGTCGTGATAGCTGAACAGGCGCCCCTGGAGCATCTTGTCCGGGGACGGGCCGATGCCGGGGACGAAGTTGCCGGGCGAGAAAGCGGCCTGCTCGACCTCGGCGAAGTAGTTCTCGGGATTGCGGTCGAGAACCATCCGGCCGATCGCGAGCGGCGGGAAATCGGCGTGCGGCCAAACCTTGGTGATGTCGAAGGGGTCGAACTTGTAGTTTTTAGCCTGCTCCGGCGTCATGATCTGGACTTCGACGCGCCAGGCGGGGAATTCGCCGCGGGCGATGGCCTGGTGGAGGTCGCGGGTGGCGACGTCGGGATCGATGCCCCGCATTCGGTCGGCTTCCTGGCCGGTGAAGTTTTGGATCCCCTGCTCGGTCTTGAAGTGGAACTTGATCCAGTGATATTCACCCTTCTCGTTGTACCACATGTAGGTGTGGCTGCTGTAGCCGTTCATGTTGCGGAAGCCCTTGGGCGTGCCGCGGTCGGAGAAGAGGATGGTCACCTGGTGAATCGACTCGGGCGTCAGGGACAGGAAGTCCCAGAACATGTCCGGGTCCTTGAGGTTGGTCGCCGGGTTGCGCTTCTGGGTGTGGATGAAGTCGGGGAACTTGAGCGGGTCGCGGATGAAGAAGACCGGCGTGTTGTTGCCGACCATGTCGTAGTTCCCCTCTTCGGTGTAGAACTTGACGGCGAAGCCGCGCGGGTCGCGCTCCGAGTCGGCCGATCCTTTCTCGCCGCCGACCGTGGAGAACCTCAGGAAGACCTCGGTCCGCTTGCCCGGTTTCGAAAGGAACTTGGCGCGCGTATACATGGAGATGTCGCGGGTGACCTCGAAATAACCGTGCGCTCCGGCGCCCTTGGCGTGTACGACGCGCTCCGGAATCCGCTCGCGGTCGAAGTGGGCGAGCTTCTCGATGAGATGGACGTCCTGAACCAGGACCGGACCCTTGGGGCCGGCGGTCATCGAGTTCAGGTCATTGTCGACCGGCATGCCGAAGCCGGTCGTCAGCTTTTTTTCGTCTTTGGCCATGATAAAACCTCCCTTATCTTTAGTATTCGGACTACCATGCATCCCAATCAGCTCCGATGGCCCTAAGCCATGCAATCCGCGCAGATGCCCCGGAGCTCGACGCGCAGGGACTCCACGCGTCCCAGGGCGGCTGCCGTCTTCGGGACTCGCAAAGCATCGAAGTCCCGATGTTCGAAATCGCGGGTCGCTCCGCAGCGGGCGCAGACGAAGTGGTGGTGGACGTCGGTGTTCGCGTCGAACCGGACCCGTTCGTTGAGAGGCCGCACCGTCGTTACCAGCCCGAGCTTTCCGAAAAGCCCCAGCGTTCGGTAGACGGTGTCGAGGGATACGGTGGGCAGTTTTCGGCGGACGTTCCCGAAGATCGTCTCGATGTCGGGGTGGTCGCCGGTCCGGGCCACTTCGCGGAAAATCTCGATGCGCTGATGGGTCCGCTTGATGCCGACCCGGCGGATCGCGGTCTCGAACCGGCTCATCAGCCGCGCCATATCTTCAGGATCACGTTTCATCGGCGTTTTCACATAAATAATAAATAATTCTTAATTAAGAATATACATACAATTAATCGGTTTGTCAAGTTTCAATGAAAATCAATCGAGGTCAAACCTGCACTTTGTCAAAAAGTAGAAAAGCGCGGCTTAGCCTATAATTTACACTTTTTGACAAAGTGCAGGTTTGACCCTACTATTAAACCGATGAGATACGAGATCCTGCCCCACACGGCCGACGGGAAATTCCGCGCATACGGCGAGACCCTCGAGGAAGCGTTCGTCAACGCGGCCTTGGCCACGGCCTCCCTGATGTGGGACTGGGCCAAGGTCGAGCCGCGCATCGAGCACTCGATCGATCTCCGCGGCCGCGACCGCGAGCAGCTTCTGGTCAAGTTCCTGGGCGAGATCGTCTACCTTCTCGATACGGAGCGCTTCATGCTCGGCCGCGTCGAGGACCTAAAGATAGAAGAAGCTTCCGTCATCCGCGACCCCCAAGGCGAAGCGGACGTCCCCGACCATCTTTCGGAGGCCGGCTCCCGACTCCGCCTGACCGCCCGCTTCCTGGGCGACGCTCTCTCCGACCGTTCCGAAATCCACGGCGCCGTCAAGGCCGTGACCTACAACGAGATGAAGATCGAGCGCTGCGACTGCGCCGTGGACGGCTCGGGAAGCCCTGGCGCCGCGGACAGCGGGGGCAGCGCGGGCGGCGAGAAGGGCGGCTACGTCGTCCAGGTCGTCGTCGATATGTGAGGTGAGATCCGTCATGGAACTCCGCAAAATCAGCGACATCGTCTGGGAAATCCCCAAGCAGGGCGAGATGAAGGTCCCTGCGCTCATCTACTCGTCCGAGCGCCTCCTCAAGGACATCCGGAACGACCTGACCCTGACCCAGGCCCGCAACGTCGCCTGCCTGCCCGGAATCCAGCTCATGTCCTACGTCATGCCCGACGCCCACCAAGGCTACGGGTTTCCGATCGGCGGAGTGGCCGCCTTCGACCTCGACTCCGGCATTATCTCTCCCGGCGGCGTCGGCTACGACATCAACTGCGGCGTCCGCCTCCTCCGGACCGATTTCCGCGAGCAGGACATCACGGCCAAGCGGAAGGAGCTCCTGGCCGAGATCTTCAAGGCGGTCCCGGCCGGCGTCGGCAAGGGGGGCGTCACCAAGCTCTCGCGCGGCGTCCTCCGCGACATTCTGGTCAAAGGCGCCGAGTGGGCCGTCGAGAACGGCTACGGGACGGCCGAGGATCTCGACCGGACCGAGGAGCGCGGCCGGATGAGGGACGCCGCCTATGACCACGTCTCCGAGCGGGCCATGGAGCGCGGCGCCCCCCAGCTCGGGACGCTCGGCTCCGGGAACCATTTCCTGGAGTTCCAGAAGGTCGATCGCATCTTTAACGCCGAGGTCGCCCGCGCTTTCGGGATCGATGCCGAAGGCCAGGTCACGGTCATGATCCACTGCGGGAGCCGCGGCCTGGGCCACCAGGTCGCGACCGATTACATCGAGATCATGGAGAACAAGGCCGGGACCCAAGGGCTCCCGGACCGCGAGCTGGTCAACGCGCCGTTCAAGAGCGAGATCGGCCAGCGCTACTACAAGTCCATGTGCGCGGCCGTCAACTACGCTTTCGCCAACCGCCAGATGATCGCCCACTGGGTCCGGGACGTCTTCAAGCGCGTCTTGGGCAACGCCAAGGGAATGAGCATGGTCTACGACGTCTGCCACAACGTGGCCAAGGTCGAGCGGCACACCGTGGGCGGCGTCGAGAAGACCGTCTGCATCCACCGCAAGGGCGCGACCCGGAGCTTCGGCCCGGGCCGGTCCGAGATCCCGGCCGCTTACCGCGCCGTCGGCCAGCCCGTCATCATTCCCGGAAGCATGGGGACGGCCTCCTACATCCTGGTCGGAACCAAGGAGGCCGAGGAGCGGAGCTTCAGCTCGACCGCCCACGGCGCGGGCCGGGTCATGAGCCGCCACGCGGCCGTCCGGCGCTTCCGGGGCGAGCAGATCCGCGACGATCTGGCCCGCCGCGGCATCGAGCTCAAGTCGACGAACTGGAAGGGCGTCGCCGAGGAGGCGTCGGCCGCCTACAAGGACGTGGACGAAGTCGTCCGCGTCTCGCACGAGGCCGGGCTCGGCCGCCTGGTTGCCCGGGTCGTCCCGATCGGCGTCATGAAAGGCTGATCGGACGGAGGAATAAAGTGAAAAAGCGCGCGGGGCTTCTCCTCATCTTCCTGATCCTCGCCGCGGCCGCCCTCGCCCGGGAAGAGGCGAAATCCGGATCGAGCGCCGCGGACAACAACCTCCCGTCCCAGGCCAAGATCTCCAAGCCGGGCCTCTATGCCGGTTACTCGAAACCCGTCTACGACTCGTGGATCCGGACATCGCGCTATATCTCGGTGCGGGACGGCACCCGGCTGGCCGTCGACATCATTTTTCCGGCGCTGGCCTCCAATCCCGCCTCCGAAACCCTGCCGCTGCTCTGGACTTTCAACCGCTACCACCGGGCCGCGCTCCTCCCCGGCGGCAAAGTCATGACCGTCCTCGACCAGATGCCCTGGCTCCAACTCGTCCTCAAGCACGGCTACATCTTCGCTTCGGTCGACGTCCGCGGCAGCGGCGCCTCGTTCGGGGCCTCGATCGGCGCCTTCAACCCCCAGGAAGCCCGAGACGCCTACGACGTCACCGAGTGGTTTGCCGCCCAGCCCTGGTGCACGGGCAAGATCGGGATGTACGGAATCTCCTACCTGGGCATCACCCAGTACCTGGCCGCCTCCCAGTCGCCGCCCCACCTTATCGCCGTCATGCCCGACATGGCCATGTTCGACCTCTATTCCTTCGTCTACCCGGGCGGCGTCTTCCAGGACGACTTCCTGGCCGGCTGGAGCCGGCTGACCCGGATGCTCGACACGGCGGTCCCGCCGCCGCCCGTCGACGACGATCCCCAGGGCGTCCTGCTCGCCCGAGCCCGGGCCGAGCACAATGCCAACCGCTATCCCGACGAGAGCCAAGTCCCGTTCCGGGACGGCCTCGACCCCGTGACGGGCAAGGCCATATTCAACGATTGGAGCCCGTCATCCTATCTCAAGGATCTCCGCGACAACGGCTCAAGGACGGCCGTCTACGTCATCGGGGGCTGGTTCGACATGTGGCCCCGGGATTCCCTGGTCTGGTTCGCCAACCTGCCCGGTCCCAAGAAAGTCCTGATCACGCCCTGGTCACACAGTCACGACAGCCGCGGGGGGTGGAAGGACGCGCTGCGCCGGCTGACCGGAACCGAGGCGCCCTTCGACTACGGCGCCGAGATCCTCCGCTGGTACGACTACTGGCTCAAGGGGATCGACAACGGCGTTATGGACGAACCGCCGGTCGCCACCTACACGATGGGCGCGCCCAAGGACCAGGCCTGGCGGACCGCCCCGCGTTGGCCGCTTCCCGAGGAGAAACACCTCAAATATTATTTTCACGGCGGCCCCACCGGCAGCGTCAAGTCCGCGAACGACGGGCTGCTGGCCGCGGCCGCCCCGCCGTCCACGGCCGTCGGCGGTGCCGGCCCCGGGGCCAGGGATGAATACACCGTCGATTATTCGACATCGACCGGGAAGACGACGCGTTGGACAAACGGCCGCGGCGGCGACTTCAACTATCCCGATATGCGGGCGAACGACGCCAAGGCCTTGACCTACACCAGCGAACCTTTGAAGGCCCGCCTCGAGGTCACCGGCCATCCCGTCGTTCATATCTGGATCTCCTCGACGGCCGACGACGCCGACGTCTTCGCCTATCTCGAGGAAGTGGACGAGAAGGGATACTCGCAGTATTTGACGGAAGGGGTCCTTCGCGCTTCGCACCGGAAGCTCGATTCGCCCCCCTTCGAATATTTCGGGCTGCCCTACCACCGGGGCTTCAAGGAGGACATCGCCCCGCTCGCGCCGGGCGAGCCGGTCGAGCTCGTTTTCGACCTTCACCCGACCTCGAACGTTTTCGACCGGGGACACCGGATCAGGGTCGCCCTGACCTGCTCCGACCAGACCTCGTTCCTGACCCCCGATCTGGCGCCGCCGCCGCGAATTACGGTCTATCGGGGCGGAGCCCGGACCTCCTATATCCAACTCCCGGTCATTCCGGTGAAAGGGAACTCGGCCAAGCTCGTCCTCGTCGCGGGCATCCTGATCGTCGCCGGCCTCGTCCTGTCCATTGTCCTGCGCCTGATCGCATTCAACATTAAGATCAAGCGGAAAGCCGGGCGAAAAGCTTGACGTAATGGGCGGCGGAGGGCCCCCAGCCGCGCCCCCCGTTTCTATGGCTTGCGCACCGTCACAGGATCGCCTCAGACTGCTGGGAGATGCCGTCCCCGCCAAGGTTGACCCCGAACAAGCCCCGGCATTCATGCCGGGGAGTCGAGGGGTTGACTCCCGTACGGGCCATAGAAACGGGGTCTGTCGCGGCGGCATAACCGCGGGCGGCGTTCCTCGTATTACAAATCATGGAAGGAGATACGAAGATGGCCGAACAGCAGGCTCTGCATCCGATGATTTGCGCGCGCTGCGATCAGGAACTCAAATACGTCGGGACGAAAAAATTCCATGAGGGGAGCCGCGGCTGGGGCTTCTGGCTTGGAGACCTGGGCGAGCTGTTCACCCACCGCGAACATTTCGATATTTACGTATGCCCGCGCTGCGGCCGGGTCGAGCTGTTCGTGGACGGCATCGGCGAGGAGTTCCGCGCCCATTGACCGCCCACGATTTGGGGACATGTACCGATTTTCTTTAATCCCCTTTACGGGATTCCACGGACGTTAGTCCGTGGAGCTTCAGTCGGTGACGTGTCCCCAAATCGGATTATACCCGCTCGACCCTGCGTAGGGTCTCTTCAACACATAACCCGTTCGCCGACGCTACCCCGCCTTGAAAGCGGGGCTAAAAATCGGAGCCCCGCCTTTCAAGGCGGGGACGAGAAGCGCGGCTCAGGGTTAACCCTTAACAAGCCCCGGCATTCATGCCGGGGAGTCGAAGGGTTGACTATTAATGAGGCCTTGATTCCAAGAAGTGATATATGATATATCACAATCTTCAGTTCATGAGCCAGCTTACAGACGGTAGCGCTCTTCTCGCCGGCGCTCTTTATTCCAGGCTCTCCTTCAGCCGTCATCCCTTGCGCGTCCGCCGCTCGCGCGGCGCGTTCCCATTTAATACGTCCCACGGCCCTATCCAATAAGGAGGAATCGAAATGATTCGAACTCATCGGATCCTTGCTTTTGCCGCCATGACCGCTTGCGTCCTGCTCGTCTCGGCCTTCTCCGCAGCGGCGCAGGCCAAGCCCGACGAGAGCCTGCTCAAAGGCTTCAGCTTCCGAAACCTCGGCCCCTTCCGGGCGGGCTCATGGGTGACGGCGATCGCCGTCCCCGAAGTGCCGCAGCGGGACCATCTCTACACGGTCTACGTCGGGACGCGAAACGGCGGCGTCTGGAAGACGACGAACAACGGCGTCACCTTCGCGCCCGTCTTCGACGCGCAGCCCAAGCTCTCGATCGGCGACGTGGCCGTCGCTCCCTCCGACGCGAACCTCGTCTGGGTCGGGACGGGGGAGGCCCACTGCGCCCGCTCCTCGAACTCCGGCGACGGGATCTATAAATCGACGGACGCGGGGAAGACCTGGACCAACATGGGTCTCCGCGATTCCCACCACATCGCCCGGATCATGATCCATCCGGCCAATCCCGATATCGTCTACGTCGCGGCCATGGGCCATCTCTTTTCTCCTAACGCCGAGCGGGGCGTCTTCAAGACGAGCGACGGCGGCAAGACCTGGACCAAGATCCTCACCATCAACGATAAAATCGGCGCCGTCGACCTGATGCTGGTCCGCTCGGCGCCCGACGCGCTCTATGCCGCCATGTACGACAAGGTCCGCCTGCCCTGGCACTACGAGCTGGGCGGACCCGAGAGCGCGATCTACAAGACCGTGGACGGCGGCACGACCTGGACGAAGCTGGGCGGAGGCCTCCCGACCGGACGGATCGGACGAATCGGGCTCGACATCTTCCAGAAGAACCCGTCCATCCTGTGCGCCGTCGTCGAGAACGGGAATCCGCGGCAGGCCACGGCCCAAGAGGCCGAGCAGGACAAGCGCCGCGGCGGGACTACTCCCAAGCGCACGGTCGGGAACGAGGTCTATCGGAGCGACGACGCCGGCAAGACCTGGCGCAAAATCAACCCCGGCCAAGAGGCGGCCCTCAATAAAGCGCCTTATTCCTTCAACATGCTCCGCCTCGACCAGTTCGATCCCGACACGGTCTACATCACCGGACAATCGATGGCCTCGACCGCGGACGGCGGCAAGACCTGGCAGGGCCTGAGCTGGCCGTCGAACGGCGTCTTCGAAAGGGCCTTCGGCGACTGGCGGACGATGTGGATCGACTCGCAGGACCGGGACCGCCTCATCTTCGGGAGCGACGGCGGCGCCTATGTCTCCTACGACCGGGGCAAGACCTGCCATCACTGGTACAACATGCCGCTGACCGAGTTCTACGCGGTCGGCATCGACATGGAGGATCCCTACAACATCTACGGCGGGCTCCAGGACCACGACTCCTGGAAGGGACCGTCGAACAGCTGGGCGGGCGAGATCGTGCTCTCGGACTGGGTCACGGTCGGCGGCGGGGACGGCATGTACAACTGCATCGACCCATCCGACTCGCGCTGGCTCTACAACAACCGCGAGATGGGCGCCATGTGGCGGCTCGACCAGAAGAGCGGCGTCCAGACCGGTATCATGCCGCGGCGGCCGGCGGGGGAGAAGCCGCTCCGTTTCAACTGGACGCCGCCGATCGCCCTTTCGCCCCACAACCCGGCCATCGTCTACACCGGCGCCCAGGTTGTCTTCCGGTCGCTCGACCGCGGCGATCGCTGGCAGGAGATCAGCCCCGACCTGACCACGAACGACGACGCCAAGCAGCATGGCGAGGGCTTCATCTCCTTCTGCACGCTGACGACGCTGGCCGAGTCGACGCTCAAGGCCGGGGTCATCTGGACCGGATCGGACGACGGCAAGGTCCAGGTGACGCTCAACGGCGGGGCGACCTGGCTCGACCGGACGGCCAAGCTGGCCGCGGCCGGCGCGCCCGCTCCCTATTGGGTGACCCGCGTCTTCCCCTCGCCCCATGACGCCGGGACCTGCTTTGTGTCCAAGACCGGCTGGCGCTTCGACGAGTACAAGCCCTGTCTCTACAAGACGGCCGACTACGGCGAGACCTGGACTCCGATCATGGGGAACCTCCCGGACGGGAAATCCGTCAACGTCGTCGTCCAGGACCGGAAAAACGCGAACCTGCTGTTCGCCGGGACCGAATGGGGAGTCTATGTCACGCTCGACGGCGGAAAGAACTGGGCGCCCTTCAAGGCCGACATGCCCTGGGTCAAGATCACCGACCTCCTCGTCCATCCGCGTGAGAACGACCTGGTCGTGGCCAGCTACGGCCGCGGCGCCTGGGTGACCGACGTCACCGTCTTTCAGGAGTGGAAGGACTCGATCGCGGCGGAGGACGCCTATTTGTTCGACATCGAGCCGCAGACGCAGCGGGTTTATACGGTCATCGGGAACTACCAGCTTCTGGGCGACAGCCACCTGGCGACCCCCAACGAGCCCAACGCGGTCGTCATCAACTATTGGCTCAAGGCGAAAGCGGCCGGGCCCGTCAAGATAAAAATCGCCGACCCCTACGGCAAGGTCCTGGCCGAGCTCGATGGCAAAAACGAGGCCGGACTCAACACGACGCTCTGGAACATGCAGCCCAGGGAGCCGGGCAAGCCCGCACGCCCGTTCTGGGAGGAGCCGGAGATGGTTACTCCCGGCGAATACGTGGTGACGGTCGAGGCGGGCGGAAAGATGCTGATCAAGAAGGCCGTCATCAAAGGCCGTAAGGGCTGGACCTTCGGCCCTATCCCCTCCGAAATCCGATAAATAATTCGGGGGACACATCACTTAATTATTACTTCCGATTCCCGTGGGAGAGATAAGTGATGTGTCCCCCGAATTCTGGAGGAAAGATGTTCAAACATAAGGTGCTTGTTGCGGTGTTTGGGGTCGGAATCCTGGCCTTTATCATCGTGTTGAGCATCCCGGCCGCCGGGCAATTCGAGTTCCGCGAGTTTCGGAGGGCCAAGGTCGTCCGCCCGGGCACAATCCCCGACGACCTCGCCGCCCTGACCTGGCGCCACGTCGGCCCGCAGGGGAACCGGGTCTCGGCCGTCGTCGGCGACCCCGCTAACCCGGACATCTACTACGCTGGCGCCTGCGCCGGCGGCGTCTGGAAATCGGTCGACGGCGGCACGAACTGGGAGCCCGTCTTCGACGAGCAGACATCGCAGTCGATCGGCGCGCTGGCCGTCGCCCCCTCCGACCCCACCCAGGTTTGGGCCGGGACGGGAGAGGCCTTCATCCGCTCCAACGTCCTGATCGGCGACGGGATCTACAAGTCCATGGACGCGGGCAAGACCTGGGCGAAAATGGGCCTCGAAAAGAGCGGCCGGATCGGCCGCATCGTCGTCCATCCCCGCGATCCGAACATCGCCTTCGCCGCAGCCCTCGGCCACTGCTACGGCTCCCAGAAAGAGCGCGGCGTCTTCCGGACGCGCGACGGCGGAAAGACCTGGGAGCAGGTCCTGTTCGCGGACGAGAACACGGGCTGCTCCGGACTGGCCATGGACCCCAACAACCCGCGCGTCCTGTTCGCCGGGATGTGGTCCGTCA
>JALHUR010000437.1 GCA_022867325.1 Candidatus Aminicenantota bacterium
CTATCTCTATGAAGCGGGGCGGTTCAAAACCGGCGATTACGAGACGGACGGCGATTTTATTTTTGGGGCGATCGGCGCCGGCAAGCTCGCCTATACGATCGTCAACCTGACCAAAGCCCTTTACAAAGGACAAGTCCTGATCGAAGCCAAGCCTTCGCTGTTCGGACTCGCCTTCGATGCCGCTCCGGACCAGGCGGGGATCGGGAAGCTTCGCTATTGGAGAGATGAGGTCGACCTGAAGGAACGCAAGCCTTAGGTCGAGGCGGGCGACGCTTGATGCTTCTGCTGGGCCCGCTCCCGGAGCTCGCGGGCCTGGATGATTTTCTTGGCGATCTTATCGAGGGCCATTCGGGCTTTGATGTGGGGGAGTTTCCGCTTGCCCTTGCTCTGGCTCTCGAAATTGGCCCGGATGTAGAGGGCGATCTCGTCGGGCTTGAACATGCGGGAGATGAACTCGTCCCGTTCGAGCTCGGATTGAAGGTTCGCCATATCGACGCTCTTGGCAACGACGCTCATGGCCTCCAGCATCGCTTTTTTGGAATCGGCGACTTGGGACGAGATGTATCCGGGGAGAGGTCCGAGAAGCTTCTTGGCCTCGGCCATGGCCTCCCCGTGGAGGGTTTCGGCGTCGCGCAGGAAATTCCGGGCCAAATAATAATCCGGCGACTGGGGCGGGTGGTCCTCGCTCAAGAAGGCCCGGAAGGCCTGGATCGACTTGACGACGAGCTCGAAGGAGCGGGAAGCCTTCTGAAAGATCGCTTTTTCTTTCTTGGGGTCGATCGGCATCCTCTCTCTCCTCTCCCTTCTCCGCGGGCATTTTATCATCTTTCCTGCGGCCGACTCAAGAGAATTCCGGGGACACATCACTTAATTCCCGATTCAACCTGAATTAAGTGATGTGTCCCCGGAATTCATGTAATTCCAGATTCAACCTGAATTAAGTGATGTGTCCCCGGAATTCGGAAACTATTATAATGTTGTCATGACGCCGAAACAGCGCATGGCCGAGGCCATGGCCGTCCGCGTTCCGGACCGGGTCCCGGTCATGTGCCAGATGAGCATCGGGCACATGCTCCTCCAAACCGGGTTTCCCCCCAGCGAGTTCTGGTTCTCGGCCGAGATCTTCGCCGAAGGCCTCCTCCGCCTCCGCGAGCTCTACGGCTTCGACGGAATTCTCATCTCCCTCCACGGCCATCCGCCCGGCTGGTCCCGGAACGTCCTGTCCATCGAGCGCGACGATAAGGGCGAGCGCGTCCGCTGGAAAAACGGCGACCGGACCGTCTTTCCGGCCGACGACCTTCCCCTCCACTTCCCGGCCGGGGACAGGCCCAGGCCCGATATCGCCTCCTTCGATCCGGCTTCGCTCCCGGAGGAGATCGGGTTCATTCCCGTCTCCGAGGGCCTCGAATTCCGGCTCGACCCGGACCATCTTTTCGACGTCATCGACATCGTCCGGGCCAGGGCCGGCGACGTCTTCTCCATCCACGGCGAAGTCACATCGCCGTTCGATTACTTCCTGAATCTGGCCGGCTTCCGGGAAGGGTTCCTGGCCCTCGTCGACGAGCCGGCCCGGTCCAAGGACATCCTGGCCCGCTTCAGCGACGGCCTTGTCCGGCTGGCGCAAGGGCTGGCCGGACACGGCCTGGATGCGCTCAAGATCTCCTCTCCCTTCGCGGGCGCGGGGTTCATCTCGCCCGCCTGCTACCGGGAGTTCGTCCTTCCCTTCGAGGCCCGGATCGCGGCGGCCGCGCGGGATCGGGGGGTTTTCGTCTACACCCACACCTGCGGCGCCGTCCACGACCGCCTCGAGCTGATGGCGGAAGCGGGCGTCTCGGGTATCGAATGCCTCGATCCGCCGCCGCTGGGCACGGTCGATCTCGCCGACGCCAAGCGCCGGATCGGGGACCGGCTCTTCATCAAGGGGAATTTAGATCCGGTCCATGTCCTCCTCCGCGGAACGGAGGCGGATGTCGAGCGCGACGCCCGCCGCTGTCTCGAGATCGGCAAACCCGGGGGTGGCTACATCCTCAGCACGGCTTGCTCGGCGGCCCCTCACACGCCGCGCCGCAACCTCCAGGTCCTCGCCCGGGCGGCCGAGGAGTGGGGCCGCTAGACCGGTCGATCACTTGTGAATCGAGAGCTGAAGCCGGTAGTGCCCCTCCCCGGACTTCCGGATGATCCGCATGATCGTCAATCCTTGAGGGCTTCCCGGATGAGGGACATGAACGGTTCGGCCTGGACAGGCCTTTGCGAGACGCCCCGGATCCCCCAACGGGCCCCCATGTTGACAAGCTGCTCGGACACCGTGTCTGTCAGGAAAAGGACGGGAACGGACATGTGCCGGACGTTCTTCCTCAACCTCTCCATGATGCCGGCCAGCTTCTCGTCCGCATAAACGACACAGAGGTCGAGGGATTTAGCCAGGGCCTCCTCGAAAGCGTCCCTTCCCCGAGAGTCCTTAACATCAAACCCGGCCTGCTCCAGGACGCCCCTTACGACCAGGCCGTCTTCCTCCGGGACGTTGACGAGAAGGGCTTGGCGGAACTGGCCGGCGGCCGACGCGGCCTTCGTTTCCGGCTGCATCTTGCTCAACGGCACCTTGGACAGAACCTCGTCCACGGTCGTAATCCCCTGGACGACTTTGGACCAGGCATCTTCGAAGAGGGTCACCATGCCGCTTTTTATGGCCGTCTCCCGGATCGTGCCCTCGGGGGCCCCTTTGGCGATGAGCCGCTTGAGGCTTACGTCCAGGATCAGAAGCTCGTAGGCCCCGACGCGGCCCATGTATCCGGTAAACTGACAGTCCTTGCAGCCCGTCCCCTTGAAGGCTTTCTTGATGGGAGGGAGCTCCAAATCGGCCACTTCTTCGGGGGGGCCGATCTCGACCTTGCATTTCGGGCAGATCCGGCGGACGAGCCGCTGGGCGATGATACCCGTAACGGCCGAAGCGACCAGGTAGGGTTCGAGTCCGATGTCGATGAGCCTGGTGATCGTCGCAACCGTGTCGTTGGTGTGGAGAGTGCTCAGGACGAGATGGCCGGTCAGGGCGGCCCTGGTCGCGATCTCGGCCGTGTCCAGGTCCCGGACCTCGCCGATCATGATGATGTCCGGGTCCTGGCGGAGGACGGAGCGGAGGACGTTCGGAAAGGACAGCCCGATCGGCTCGTTGATCCCGACCTGGGTCGTGCCCTGGACCCGGTATTCGACCGGGTCCTCGATCGTGATGATATTCTTGGTTTCGGCCCTCAGTTGCTGTAGGAGTGCGTAGAGGGACGTCGTCTTCCCGCTTCCGGTCGGCCCGGTGACCAGGATCATCCCCTGGGGCTGGCTGATCATGGTCAGGATGGGTCTCAGGGTCGTTTGGGGGATCCCCAGCTTGGCCAGCGGGACGAGGCCCGTCGCGTGGTCGAGGAGCCGAAGAACGAGCTTCTCCCCGTAGACGGAGGGAAGCGTCGAGATCCGGATATCGATATCCTTGCCCTCGACCCGGAGGAGCGTCCGGCCGTCCTGGGGGAGCCGCCGGTTGGTGATGTCGAGGTCGGAGATGATTTTAATCCGGGTCACGACCGAGTCGTGAAGCGGGCCGGGATACTTGAGCATGTTCTTGAGTTCGCCGTCGATCCGGTAGCGGACCTGGATGTCCCTCTCGCCCGGCTCGATGTGGATGTCGCTGGCTCGGGACTTGGCGGCGTCGAGCAGGACCATGGCCACGAATTTCACGATCGGCGCGTCTTCGCTGATTTCGCGGGTCGGGCCGCTCCTCCCCCGGCCCCGCCCCTCATCCGTCCGCTCGGGAGCGATCCCCCGGATAAATTCGACCTTCTCGTTAATCGGGACGTCTTTGAGGAACTTAAGGAGATCGTCGCCGGAAGAGTAATGCTCCTCGATCGCGGCCGTGATCGAGCTCTCCGAGGCGACCGCGACCGCAATATTCATCCCAGTCGAAAAGGCCAGCTCATCGACGGTCTGCCAGTCGAGGGGATTGGCCATAGCCAGAGAAAAACGCCGCTCCTTGACCTCGAGCGGAAAGACGAGCTTCTTCTCGGCCGTACCCTTGGAAACCAGCGAGATGATCTCCTTCGTGGGCTTGAAGTTCGCGCAATCGACGAGAGGGAGGGCCAGCTGGCGGGAGAGAGTCTCGGCGACCTGGTCTTCCGTGATATAGCCGAGCTCGATCAGGATCTTGCCCAGTCGCTTGTTTTTCCCTTTTTGGAGGAGAAGGGAATTCTCGAGCTGTTCGGACGTTATGACGCCGGATTCGACCAGGAGTTCGCCTATTCTTTTCCGCGTGCTGGTTGTGCCGGTTGCGTTCATGCCCTCCCTCCTCCTTTTCCCGCCCGCCGGATTATGCGCCCTGGATCGACGACGACAGCGTCTCGCCTAATCATTTATCTGAAGCTCCATGGACTTACGTCCGTGGGATCTACCCTTTGCAGGCGTTGGAGCGCCTGTCCCCGAAGCGGGGAATTCGCTATTCCTCCACGGACTATCGTCCGTGGAATCCCGCGAAGGGGATTGAACTGTACCAGAAGGCATTAAGACAAGTCAACAGCGGCCGAGACTCCCGACTTCCTCGGGCAGGCTCAAGGGCCTTCTCCACCCCATCAACTTCGCCTGTTCTCCTGTAAGCGTCTCTGAACGCTCCGGCCCTCAGACGACTCTCTTCATGGCGATCGGATACGATCGCCGGGAGACCCAAGAAAGGCGTGTCATTGTGACCAATATTTGGACACATCGAGGGATTATTCATAAGTTGTTATTTTAGTTAAACTTAACCGGCTTTCCATGACTTGCGTGTTCATTTAATGAACACGTAAACCGTCGAATATCCAAACCGAAGAAACATGTAAATAATTTAATATCAACTACTTAAGATCATTTTTCCTCCGTGGCACTCATCTTGCAAATGTATTTGCCGACCGCAAGGAAAGACAAATGAGAAATAGGGACAACGGAGACAAAAAAATGAGAGGCAAGAAGATCGCAATTATCCTGGCCGCCCTGGCCGTGTTCATCTTGACGCCGCTCTCGGCCGCCGAAACCAAGGGCGAGATCGTCAACACAGCTTTGACCCCCTATACCCCCTCCTTTGTCCCTTATTTAGTCGCGCCGGCGGCTTCTCCCGAAGCCGCCGGCCCCTCCCTGTCCCTGGCCGTTGCCCCCGCAGCCGCCGCTCCGGCCGATGCGTCCTTCTACCTCAAGGGCATGTACGGGGAGAGCCGTTTCGAGCGCTCCATGTTTCAGACCACGCTCCTGGCCCAGGTCGCCCTCAACGTCGCCGACTATGTTACCACCCGACAGGCGCTCAAGCTCCCCGGCCTGGCCGAAGGCAACCCGATCATGAAGCCCTTCGTTAAAAACGACTATGTCTTCGCCGCCGTGAAGATCGGCTTCACGGCCCTGTCCTACTACAGCCTCAAGAGCCTCTACAAAAAAAACAAGACCGCGGCTTGGATCGTGTCGATCGCTTCCAACTTCGCGCTGTCCTATGTCGTGGCCAACAATATGAGCTCAATTAACAAGGCTCGAGCCAAATAAACC
>JALHUR010000438.1 GCA_022867325.1 Candidatus Aminicenantota bacterium
CCCAATCGAGCCCTCCGGACCTTTGCGGACTTAAAATTATCCGGTCTGATCGTCATCGGCGGGGAGGACACTCTTTCCAACGCTTTTCTTCTCGGTTCTTTTCCCCAAGCCCTGATCTCGAAGACGATCGACAACGACGTCGGTACAGCCGGCGCTCCGGATGCGGCTTTCGAGCCCGAAAAGATCCTCAACTACTTCACCTTGGGTTTCCCGACCGCCGCCGAAAAGATCGTCTCCTTCGTCAGCTTGGCGGAGGGCTTGAGGACGACGGCCTATTCGCACGAGCGGATCGTCATCGTCGAGTCCATGGGGATGAGCGCGGGCTGGCTGGCCCTCGCCTCCGGGCTCGGGGACCCCGACCTCGTCATCATCCCGGAGTTTCCGGTCGCCATCGAGGCCCTCGCGGCCCGGACGCTCGAAATCTATGCGCGCCGGAAGCACGCCGTCATCGTGGTCGCCGAGGGGGCGAAATGGAAGGACGGCACATACCTCCAGGCCGCCGAGGACGAAAACAAAGACTTCGGGCATCCGCGTTTCGGGGGCTCGGGCGGGGCGCTTCGGGACAAGCTCAAAGAGCGCCTCTTGGGCCGGATCGACACGCGGAACATCAACGCCGTGAGCCCTTCGTATCTCTACCGTTCGGGCGCCCCGAACGCCCTGGACGCGCTCTGGGCCGAAAAGCTCGGAAGACGGGCGGGGAGGCTTCTGGCCGAGGGCGCGACCGGTCCGAATTTGCTGACGATCCAGAAAAGCGAAGACGGATTTGATCTGGCCGAAAAGGCGCTTTCGAATTTCGGCTCCATCGAGGCGCTTCATCGAAAGGTCGATCGAAGATTCTACAACCCCGCCGGGTTCGCCATAAGCGAGGCGGGAAGACGATATATGAAGGAGATCGTTCGCGAAATCCCCGATGATCCGAACTACGGCCTTGAAATCAAGGAGAAAAATGGAATTCATTGAGACGTATCTTCAAGAAGTCCGGGAGATCGCGGCCGGTCTTGACCGCGGCCGGATCGCGGACATGGTCCGGGTCCTTAAAGGAGTGCGTGACAGCGGGGGTCGGCTCTTCTTCCTCGGCGTCGGGGGAAGCGCGGCCAACGCTTCCCATGCCGTCAACGATTTCCGGAAGCTCTGCGGGTTCGAGGCCTATTCGCCCCTCGACAACGTGTCCGAGCTTTCCGCCAGGATCAACGACGACGGCTGGGAGAGCGTTTTCGTTAAATGGCTCAGCCAAAGCAAGCTCAGGAGCGAGGACGGGGTGTTCGTGCTTTCCGTGGGCGGGGGAAGCCTGGAAAAGAACATCAGCGTCAATCTGGTCAAGGCCCTGGAATTCGCCAAAGAGAAAGGGGCAAAGATACTGGGAATCGTCGGGAGGGACGGGGGCTATACGGCCGGGTGCGCTGACGCGTGCGTAATCGTCCCTTCGGTCAACCATAGGTCCGTGACCGCCCACGCGGAAGCCTTCCAGGCGGTCGTCTGGCATCTCCTCGCCGGCCACCCGGACCTTAAGGCCTGCGAGATGAAATGGGAATCCGTGAAATAGGAGACCGAGATGGCCATTTTCCTCGACACCGGAAAGATCGAAGACGTCGAAAAGTTCTTGAGGATGGGAGTCATCCGGGGGGTTACGACGAACCCCACGATCCTCCTGAAGGCCGGGGTGATAGGAGGGAGAGACGCCCTGAGGAAAAGGTCCATCGAGATCGCCGATCTAATCAAGCCCCTTCCCCTTTCCGTCGAGGTCACGACGAACGACTTTGAACACATGATCGTCCAGGCCCGGGAATACGCCCAGTGGGCCGGGAACATCAACGTCAAGATCACAGTTCATGGACCGGACGGAGAAATAGAGAACTTCGAGGCCGTTCATCTCCTCGAGACGAAATACGATATCCGGGTCAATATGACGGCCATGATGAGCGCCCAGCAATGCCTGTTGGGGGCGCTGGCGGGGGCGACCTACGTCTCGCTCTTCGGGGGCCGCGTCAACAACATGGGTTACAACTGCGTCGACGAGATCCGCAAGGCCCGGAGCGTCATCGACGACCAGGACCTCAAAGCGAAGATCATCATCGGCTCCACCCGCGAGGTTCTGAATGTCATCGAATGGCTGGAAGCGGGGGCCCATATCGTTACGGTCGTGCCGGAGATTCTCAAGGGAATGATCGTCCATCCCTACAGCAAAGAGACCGCGCGAATGTTCCTCAACGACGCGAGAAAAGCGGAAGAAATGTTGAAATCATGAAAAAATGCGGGAAACCGGCGGAGAAGTGATGCAATCGGAGAAAGGCGGGCGGAAATGATGATTGAAAAAGAAAAAGGCAGAACCCCCAAGCAACAGGAAAAGATCGATATTTTGGTGTATTGGGAGGTCGTCTGGAAGCGAAGATGGTTGGTCCTGATGTTCGCGGCCGTCGTCCTGGCTTCCGCCGCGGTCAAGACATTCACCTCGACGCCCGTCTATTCGGCCAAGGGGATGCTCCTTATCGAAAAAGAGCCGAACATCCTGTCGTTCGAAGATGTCTTCCAGATCGAGACGCTCCGGGACGACTATTACCAGACGCAATATAAGCTTCTGCAAAGCTATGCCCTGGCCGAGAGGACGGTCGAAAAGCTCGGGCTTCCGGAAAAAGCGGCCCGGGAAGCGAACGCCAAGCCGAAAAAGAAAAACGGCCGGCCGGTCGATCCGAAAGACCCCGGATTGAAGCGCGGCCTGGCCGAGTCGCTGATGGAGAGGATCAGCGTCAAGCCGGTCCGGCTGACCCGGCTGGTCGAAGTCGGCTACCGCGACCCGAGCCCGGAGATGGCCGCCGAGACGGTCAACGCCCTGTTCGAGGCGTTCATCGACCTGAACGTCGAGGCCAAATACGCGGCGACGCTGCAGGCCTCGGAGTTCCTTACGGACCAGATCCGGACCTATCGGAACGACATCGAAACCTCCGAGCAGAAGCTCCAGTCCTACGGGGCGGAGAAAAACATCATCGCCCTGAGCGACAAGGAAACGACAACGATCGAAAAGCTGGGCGAGCTGAACCGGGCCTTGACCGCGGCGACGATCGAGAGGATCCAGAAGGAGACGTATTATACCGAGATCAAGATCGCCTCGGCGGACTACATCCCTGAAACGATGACCAATCCCTTGATCCAGCGGCTGAGGGAATCCTACGTCGGGCTGAGCCGGGATTATCAGAAAAAGTCCGGGACGTATGGGTCCGAATATCCCGAGATGCAGAGGCTCAAGTCCGAGCTGGAGACGACCCGGCAGGCGCTCGAAAGCGAAACGAAGAACCTGATCAACGGCGCCTACTCGGATTTCC
>JALHUR010000439.1 GCA_022867325.1 Candidatus Aminicenantota bacterium
AGAAACGGAGGGGCGCGACACGGGTGATTCGGTCCTGCCGGCTCGCGGCCGGAACAAATGCGCCCGCCGCGAGAGCGACAACGATGAGAAGCCGTTTTGTCGGGATGGGGATTTTCATGGGCCGACCTCCTTAAAGAATCCGGTCTTTTTTCTCCAAATAATAAAGGTAGTTCACGTAGTCGACGTCGGGCGGTACCCGATGGTCGACGCAGGGAATGTAGCCGCCGCGCTCTACGAGCGGCCGGAGCCGGTCGATCTCACGGTCGATCGCCCGGCGGCCTTCGATCAAGGCCATCTTGTTGACCCCGCCGATCATCAGCAGGCGTCCTTGATGGGCCTCGTTGAGGCGGAAGGGGTCGGAGTGGATCGATTCGACTGGGAACATGACGTTGATTCCGGCCTCGATCCAGCCGGGGACGAGCTCGTCGATCCGGCCGTCGCAGTCGAGGATGTTCGCGTCGATCCCGGCCCGGCGGAGGGCGGCCGTGATCCTTTCATAGCGGGGGACCATGAGCTCCCGGAACAGGCGGGGCGACAGGAGGGGGCCGTGGTTGTAGGCCATGTCCTCCCACCACCAGGCGACGTCGGCATCGAGGCCGGGCAGGGCTTTCTCGACAAGGGCGAGGGTCAGGATTGTCAGGTGCTCCATCATTTCTTCGACCCAGGCCCGCTCAGTGAGAAGGGCGATGGAGAAGGCCTCGAGCCCCATCCAGTTGCGGAGCCAGCCGTAAAGCGATCCGGCGTTGAAACGAACGGGAAGGCCCGCGGCGCGGGCCTCGGCGGCAGCCGCGGCGACGTTACCGATCCGGCCCGGCGCCTCAGGGTCCAGCCGCTCCCGCCTGAGCCGCTCCCAGTCGGCCCGGGATTCGATCGTATAGCGCAGGTAGCGGGGGATGGAGGTATCGCTCTCGGTCATCTCGCACAGGACGCCGTCCTCGTTCCTGATAATGCGGCGGCCGCCCCGGACCTCGATGACCTTTTCCGCGAAGGGCGGACAGGGTCCGTTTTGGACCGGAAGGGTGGGGATGATCGAGATCCCCTCCAGGCCGAGATGGCGCTCGACTTCGGCGTTGGTTTCGCAGTCCGGGGGCAATCCCTGGCCGTGCCAGACCTCGATCGTCTTCTTCCAGTAGCCGAACTCCATGTTCGGGACGCGGTCCGGCCTCTCCCAGTGAAGGACGCGCCGGAACCGTTCGCGGGTCGTCATATGATCAGTATCTTATGATATCCGGCGCGTCAGGGGCAAGGAACGCGGCCGGAGGAAGACGAATATTTCTTTGTTTTAAGAAATGATATGCTTATAATGATAAAGATAAGGGTATGTGTTTCTTTGAGAATTTATATTTTGGTCTGACGTCTAAAATGTTGCTTAGATATTATGTAAGCAAATGGAAACCCTGCATAAAATCATAATTGGAGACTCCAGATGCATGAAAGAGGTCGAGGATAGGTCTATTCATTTAATAGTGACCTCGCCTCCTTACTGGCAACTGAAAGATTATGGAGAAGAAAAGCAGATAGGATTCAATGATACCTATGAGGCATATATCAACAACCTTAACTTAGTTTGGATGGAGTGCAATCGTGTTCTTCATCACGGCTGCCGACTGTGCGTCAACATCGGAGATCAATTTGCACGGTCCGTGTATTATGGCCGCTACAAAATAATTCCCATACGGACCGAGATTATAAAGTTTTGTGAAACCATCGGATTTGATTATATGGGGGCGGTTATTTGGCAAAAAGTCACAACATGCAACACGACGGGCGGCGCCACGATTATGGGATCTTTCCCTTATCCGAGAAACGGAATCCTAAAGATTGACTATGAATTTATCCTAATATTCAAGAAATATGGTGGAGCTCCTTCAGTTTCGGCCGCCGATAAAGAGCAGTCGCGGCTGACAACGGAGGAATGGAACCTCTATTTCAATGGGCATTGGAATTTCCCCGGCGAAAAACAAGACAAACATCTGGCCATGTTTCCAGAAGAACTGCCCCGACGCTTGATCAGGATGTTTAGCTTTAAGGGAGACACCGTTTTAGATCCTTTTTTAGGGAGCGGCACGACTTCTTTGGCGGCCCGAAACTTAGGCAGGAACTCCATTGGATATGAGATAAATCCAGCTTTTTTACCGATCATTAAGGATAAGCTTAGAATAAACCAATCTAAGATCTTTGAGCTGGCAGACTACGAAATAATCCATCAAGAAGATATGCCTATTGAATTCGACGAAAGAATACGATCTTTGCCTTATACCTTTAGGGATCCGATCAAATTTGATAAGAAAGTCGATCCCAAAAAATTGTCTTTTGGATCCCGTATAGACGATAATCCGAAAGAGAGAGAAGATCTGTTCGCCGTGGAAAAGATCATTTCTCCAGAAATTATGATATTGGATAACGGTCTGAAGATAAAATTGTTAGGAATTAAGGCTATTAATGATCGAATCGAAAAAGCGATTGATTATTTGCGCGCAAAAACCAAAGGCCAAAAAATCTTTTTAAGGTTTGACTCAATAAAATATGATAAAGAAAACAATCTTCTCTGTTATGTCTATTTAAAAAATAGACTCTTTTTAAACGCGCACTTGATCAAGGCGGGTCTTGCAGAAGTGGAAACATCCTATGACTTTAAGTATAAAATCAAGTTCGAAAACGAAAGAAGAGAGCTTAGTGCCTAAAGAGTGGATATTAAACCAAGCCAACATGCGTTGGGGATTAACAAAAAAAAGTAAAGTAGGACCCGTTTCCGAGCTGATAAGAAAATGCTCTCCAAAAACCCTGAAAGAATGGGAGTCATATTATTATAAAGAGGCGTTCTCGAAGGATTATTTGGCCGAATTGGGGAAAAAGCTTTATATCAAAATATCGGAAATTTGCCGATCTGAAATAGAAGATATATCAGAGGCAGATTGTATAACGTTTATTATTGAACTGGTAATCAACAGGACCTACGATGGCTATCAGACGGAAATCCAAACAATTTACGGCCAGCTCCAACAGGAGTTAGGCGTTAGAGTAGAACCCGCGCCAGATGAATGGGATCGAGGCTATAATGTTGATTTCTTTATCAAGGTTAAAGATCAATTTATAGGACTTCAAATTAAGCCGGCTGGATATGAATATATCACTCAGATTATTAATGAGAGAGAATTTCAAAAGAAGACGCATGAGAAGTTTAAACAAAAATATGGAGGATCAGTCTTCTATATCATATCGATTGCGGAAGGGAAAAATAAGACAATTTATAACAAAGAAATTATCGATGAGATCAGAGCTGAAATCGAAAGGCTCGATAAGCCCTAAATTGAGACAGAGCCTAGACTGACTTATTAAGGGCCATCTCTTCGGCCAGGGCGAGCTTGAGGCGCGTCGGGTGGTGCCGGAAGGTGTATTCGATATGGCTCGACGATCGGTGGGCGTGGGTGTAGTCCATGCCTCCGGCCATTAAGCGCCGTTCGTGGACCTCGTGGAGGAGAACGTAGCGCCGCTCCCCGGCCGTGAGGTCGTCGTCGAGCCAGACTTCGGCTTTGGGGATGAACCGGTAGACCTTGTCGTGCCCTCCCTCGGTGTAGTCGATGAAGAAAAGGTCGCGGACCAGCTCTCCGTCCGCGATCCAAACCTTGAGGCCGTTGCTGTAGGTCTTGAGCAGGCGCTTATGGATCCTCCGGACATAGGCGGTCTTGGGGCGTCCGGGGTCGATTCCTTTTTGGATGTAGTCGATCTTGCGGCGCTCCTTGAGCTCGGCCCGGTCGGCCCGGGCCAAGGCCCGGTTGTAGTCCATACCTTCGGCCATCAACCGGTTCTCGACGAGAAGGTGGTCGATGTAGAAGTGCTCCTCGCCCGGCGCGTGGAGGTGGTCGATCCAGAACTCGTTCCGGGGGATGAAGCGGAACCGGAAGTGCTGGCCGAAATTCGTGAACTCCTCGTCGATACGGGTCCGGATGAACCGTCCGTCGACGAGCCAAACCCGGAACTTCGAGACGGTCACGATCATCCTGACGTAGGGCTTTTTCATCGGCGTCAGTCGACGGAGACTTCGACCGTGAAGAATTTGAATTGGCTGTAAGCGACCGTCGTCACGGACCTGACGAACTTTTTCCCGTTCTTGAGGATGTAGGCCTCTTCGATGGCGAATCGGCTGGGGAACCTGATCCCGCTTTTCTCGGTCGCGAACTCGGACGTCAGCGCGATCCGGGGCTGAGCGCCGTAGGATTCGGCCCGCCGCTCAAAAATCGCATAATTCCCGATTCCGGCCTGATCCCATTCGATTTTCAGGATCCCGCCGTCCGTCTTCCTCAGCCAGACTTTTCCGTAGAGAAATTCCGACTTGAAGCCGGGCTTGGGCTTGGCTTCCACGATCAGCACGGCCTCTCCGTTCAAGGCGGCTTCGTTGACGATCTTGTAGTCATAATAGAGCTGGAGAGGCTTGCTCAGGACTCCGATCGGCGCGAACAGGACGTTCCTGAACTGAAAGACGGCCGTTTTCAAGCGGGCGTCGTCTTCGCGGCGTTTTTTGCCGTTTTCCTCCAGCAGGGCCCTTTTTTCCGTGACCAGGCCGGCCTTGCGGATGACTTGATAATCGTAGACGAATGTCCGGGTGACTTTCTCCTTGGGCAGCGCGATCTGGCCCCAGTCCTGGGACCCTGGACTAACGCTGTGCCGATCCAGATAATTCTGGATGTCCCGGTAGAAATTGATTTTTTCTTCTATCTGTTCCAAACAAATGAAATCAAAAGCCGATCTATCCAGTTTAGAGCAATAGTCGGCCGTTTTCTCGAGCACGTCCGTCAAGGCGAGATTTTCGGAGGGCTGATCCAGCCGGGATTGGGAGGCGGCTTGCGCGGAGGGGCCGGAACACGGGCCGACCGGCGGAAGACAACAGAAATTCAGGATCAACGCCATCCGGAGAATATTCATCGGCTTTCTTTCCTTTTCTAGAGGCTTCCGCAAACTCTATGTCCCAAGGCCTGAGAATGTCTTTCGCCTCCGGGGCTATTTAATAATGAACATCGAGATTAAGTCAACCCCTCGACTCCCCGGCATGAATGCCGGGGCTTGTTCGGGGTTAACCCTGAGCCTCGCTTCTCGTCCCCGCCTTGAAAGGCGGGGCTTAGCGTCGGCGAACGGGTCAAATCGGGCGGCCCGGGTTTTCAGTGTTGATATCTTTAAGGATACCGTATTAGAATAAATGCCTGGAGGAGGGCATGAGAAAAAAACACGCGGCTGTTATCGTCCTGACCCTGGGCGCCTCGCTCCTGGCTGGATACTGCGCCGGCGAGAAAAAAATCGTCGTCCCGGATATCGTCATCGCTCCCGACGCCTCACGCCTGGAGCAGATCGCCGCGGCCGAGGTCCGGCGCTACCTCTACCTGGCGACCGGGGGGATTCCGTCCGTCGTTAAAGCCGCCTCGCTCTCCAATCTCGCGAATCCGTCCGTCGTCGTTTCGCGGAAGGGCCTCCTGCTCCTCCGCGATCTCGAGGCCGGAATCCCGTTCGAGCAGGTCTCGTTCGAGAACGTCCCGAAACTCGCTCCCGAGGATTATTGGCTGAAAACGATCGCCCGCTCCGGCCTGCGCCATCTCCTCGTCGCCGGCGGCGACGGGCCGGGGATTCTCTACGGGGCCTACGCCTTCGCCGAACAACTCGGCGTCCGGTTCGAGCTCGACGGCGACGTCGTCCCCGAATTCCAGGTGACGTTCGCGATCCCCGATCTCGACAAGACGGGCCGCCCCCTGTTCGCGATCCGCGGGATCCAGCCTTTCCACGATTTTCCCGAGGGGCCCGATTGGTGGAGCCTCGACAACGTCAAGGCCGTCCTCGGCCAGCTCCCCAAGCTCGGCATGAACTTCTTCGGCCTTCACACCTACCCCGAAAAGGGCCCCAACGCCGAGCCGACGGTCTGGATCGGAAACCGGGGCGAGTTCGACGCCGAGGGCAAGGTCAACGCGAGCTACCCCGCGAGCTATCAGAACACGCTCCGCGGCAACTGGGGCTATGAGCCGAAGAAGACGGGCGAATACAGTTTCGGGGCGTCCAGCCTCTTCGAGCGCGACGATTATGGGAACGACGTCATGGAGGGTTTCGTCCCCGAGCCCAAGCCGGGCCCGGAGTCGAACGAGGTCTTTAACCGGGCGGCGGCCGTCTTCAAAGACGCCTTTCGGTTCGCCCGCGGCTTGGGGATCAAGACCTGCGTCGGGACCGAGACCCCCTTGAAAATGCCCGAGCTCGTCCGCAATCGCCTGGCCGCGAAGGGGAAAAACCCCAAGGATCCGGCCGTCGTTCGGGACGTCTATAAGGCGATGTTTGAGCGGATCGCGGCCGCCTATCCGGTCGATTACTACTGGTTCTGGACCTGGGAGGGTTGGACCAGGAGCGACGCCAAGGCCGAGGAAGTCAAGGCCGTGACCTCGGACCTCGAACAGGCCATCAGAGCCTGGAAGGAAGCCCGGCCCCCCTTCCGGCTCGCGACCTGCGGCTGGGTCCTCGGCCCCCCCTCGAACCGGACGTTATTCGACCAGGTCCTGCCCAAGGACATCGCCATGAGCTGCATCAACCGGGAGGTCGGTAAGGCCCCGGTCGATCCGACCTTCGCCCGGATCAGGGGCCGGTCTCTGTGGGCCATCCCCTGGATCGAGGACGACCCGTCCCTGACCTCGCCCCAGCTCTGGGCCGGCCGGATGCGGCGCGACGCGGTCGATGCCCTCCGCTACGGCTGCGACGGCCTCCTGGGCATTCATTGGCGGACGCGGATTTTATCGCCCAACGTCCAGGCCCTGGCGGGAGCGGCTTGGGACCAGAGCTGGAATACGCTCCCCAAGGGCCCGGACGAGGCGGCCGGACCCGCCTCGGGACGGTTCCTGGCCTTCAAGGACCGGGCGATCGCCGGGACGAAAGAACCGGGCGTCTATCAGGATGTCCGGGACCGCGTCTTCGGGTATCGTCTCCCCGTCCCCGCCGGGAGCTATACGGTGACCCTGAAATTCGTCGAAGGCCAGATCGACCGGAAGGACGGCCGCGTCTTCGACGTCTTTCTCCAGGGCAAGAAGGTCGTCGAGAAGTTCGACATCTTCGCCCGGGCCGGCAAATTCGCGGCCCTCGACCTCGTTTTCCGCGACGTCGCGGCCAAGGACGGACGGATCTCGGTCGATTTCATCGACCGGATTCACTACCCCTGCATCGCCGGCATCGTCATCGAATCGCCGAACTATGTCCAGTGGATCAACTGCGGCGGCTTGGCCGTGGCCGGCTACGAGCCCGATTGGCCGGAGACGCCCCGGGATCTCCCCACCCTCGACTTCTACCGCGATTGGGCCTTGAGCGAGTTCGGCGTGAGCATCGGCGACGAGGCGGCCGGACTGTTCAGCCGGATCGACGGCAAACTCCCCCTGCCGGTGACCTGGACCGACGGCCCGGGCGGGATCGTGCCCAATCCCCGGCCTTGGGAAGAGGTCCGCAAGGACTATGAGTTCGTGGACGATTTCGCCGAGATTAAAACCCGCCTGACCGGCACCGCGACCGCGGAGCGCTTCGACTACTGGCTCAAGAATTTCGAATACATGCGCGAGGTCGCCCGCTTCAGCTGCCTTTGGTCCGACTTCAACAAGGCCATGGACAAGGTCAAGGCGGAGAAGGACCCGACGGCCAAAGCGAGGCTCGCCGCCGCGGCCGCCCTGCCCGTCCGGGTCGAAATGGCCGGGTCGCTCAAAAAAATCTTCGGCTGTTTGCTGGCCACCGCCGGCACTATGGGCGAGCTGGGGACGATCATGAACTGGGAGCAGCATATTCTGCCGGGCGCCTTCGAGAAGCCGGGCTTGGAGCTCGAGAAAATCCTGGGTGAGCCGCTGCCCGCCCAGGCCCAGCTGTCGTCCGATTACGACGGGCCGCCCCGGATCGCCGTCCTGTCCCGGCGGACATCCTTGGAAGCGGGCGAGGACCTGAGGATCAAGGTGGGGATTCTTTCCAAGGCAAGACCGCAGAAAGCCCATCTCTACTGGCGGGAGATGGGGAAAGGGCCCTACAAGGCCGAACTCTTGGGCTATATCGACCCGTTCGCCGACGCTACCCCGCCCGAAAGGCGGGGACGAGAAGCGAGGCTCAGGGTTAACCCCGAACAAACCCCGGCATTCATGCCGGGGAGTCGAGGGGTCGACCGGGGCGTCTATACCGCGACGCTCGCGGCGCCCGCGACCGATATCGAGTATTATATTAAAATCACGGCCGATGGCCGCGAGGTTGTCTGGCCGACGACCGCCCCGGCCCTGAATCAGACGGTCGTCATTTTCAAAGAGTGATTGATTGTTCCCGGACGCGCAAGGATAAGCCGGGACCGGTGATTCGCCAGGCCGCGCGGAACGGAATTTTAAAGGCTAAGGAGGTTTTGTGAAAATGATTCTGCCGATCGTTTTAATTTCGATGTTGTTCCAGGCCGGGGCCGCGGCTCCGGAGTGTCCCAAGGTCAACGTCCTCAAGGACGTCGTCTGCGACATGCCGTCTTTCAAGGAAGTTTCCCCGTTGGTTTTCAGCTCCATCCGTTCGGCCAAAGCCTGGCTCAGCCGGGGCGGGAAAAAACTGGAGGTCCTTTTGTCCAACGGCGATTTCAGCGCCGAGCAGATGGCCAACGGCTACATTCTGCCCCTGAAAAAGAAATCGGAATTCATTCTGGTCGTCACCTTTTTAAACGCCGATAATCCGGTGATCGAGGGCGAATACAGCCCGGCCGCGGGCTATGGGAAGCCCTTCTGGTCCTACGCCGAAATACGCGTCCTGTCCGGCCCCCAGGGCACCAACGTCTCGTTCGGCGCCGGGGAGGGCAGCGCCCGAATCCTATCGATGAAAAACGGCCGGGTCTGCGGAACCTTTGCCCTGACCAGGAAAAACGTGCTGGATGAAATTGCCGCCTCCGTGATCGGCGAATTCAATGTCGAGATGGCGGTGTCCAAATATTAAATTCCGGCGCGGCCGGCGGCTGAAGACATCCTGACGGGCGTGAGCCCGCCCAGCTCGTCGAGATTTAGCCGAAAAAGAGTTCCTATGCCTTCCGCTTCAGCCACCGCCGCTCGATTTCCTCCAGGGACTTCCCTTTCGTTTCGGGAAGGAAAACCGCAATGAACACGATGTCGATCGCGCACATGGCCGCGTAGAGCCAGAAGGCGAACGACTCGTGGAGCTTGTCGGCGATGACCGGGAAGGTCAGCGAGACGACGAAATCGGCGAACCACAGGGCGACCGTGGCGATGGCCATCGCCCTCCCCCGGACCCGGGTCGGGAAGATCTCGGCGATGACGACCCAGACGATCGGCCCCATGGCCATGGCGAAGAAGGCGATGTAGAGGAGGGTGAAGAGAAGGACCAGGCCGCCCGAGAAGAGCTGGAACTTGAAGGCCGCCCCCAGCAACAGGAAGGAGACGCCCATCCCGCCCGCCGCCGCCAGCAACATGGGCTTCCGCCCGATCCGGTCGACGAGCAGAATGGCCACGATCGTGAACAGGAGGTTGACGACGCCGACGATGGCCGACTGGAAGATAGCCGAGGAGCGGGCCAGGCCCGCCGTCTCGAAGAAACGCGGTGAGTAATAGATGACGGCGTTGATCCCCGTGATCTGCTGGAAGACGGCCAGGACGACGCCGATGAACAGGGCGCGCCGGAAGCCGGGCTTGAAGAGCTCGGCGATCGACCCTCCCTCAAAGGCCAGGGTCTCCCGGATGGCCCGGACTTCGCCGGCCGCGACCTCGGCCGGGTTGATCCGGGTCAAGACGGCCAGGGCCTCGTCCTCCCGGCCCTGCTTGACGAGCCAGCGCGGGCTCTCCGGGACCTTGAGGACGAGGACGAAAAAGAGGACGGCCGGCGCGGCGCCGGTCGCGAACATCCAGCGCCAGTTGGAGGGGCCGGCCCCGACCAGGACCCAGTTCGCGAAATAGGCGAGCAGGATCCCGGTCACGATCGCCAGCTGGTTGACCGAGACCAGGGCGCCCCGGATCCCGGGCGGAGCGATCTCCGAGATATAGAGGGGCGAGACGATCGAGGCCGAGCCGATGGCCAGGCCGCCGATGAAGCGGAAGATGAGGAATTGGACCAGGTTCTGGGGGATGGCGCAGCCCAGGGCCGATACGAAAAAGAGGACGGCCGGCGCGGCGCCGGTCGCGAACATCCAGCGCCAGTTGGAGGGGCCGGCCCCGACCAGGACCC
>JALHUR010000045.1 GCA_022867325.1 Candidatus Aminicenantota bacterium
CACGGACTTGCGCTCGGTCCACTGGGAAAGTTTGCCCAGGATGCTGGCGAAGGCGGACTCGCCGTACTTCTTCCGGAGATAGAGGACGGCTCCGAACTGGGCCATCCCTTCGCTGAGCCACTGGTCGCGGTAGGAGCCCCAGGTCACGTTTTGGCCCCACCATTGGTGGGCGATTTCGTGGGCCAGGAAGTATTCCTTCCAGCGGGACAGGTCGACCGGGCTTTCGAGGTTGATGAACGTCCCCCGGCTTCCGATCCGGGGAATCTCGTTGAGGACAACGAACGAGGCCGGGCTGTGCCCCCCCGCCGCCGGCCAGATCCGGTGGACGATGCCGAGCTTTTCGAACGGAAACGGACCGAACAGGTTTTTGTAAAAGGCGAGGATATCAAGAGCGGCATCGAAATCGGTGCTCTGATAATCCCGAACTTCGGGGGAAACGAGGACATTGACGGGTAAAGGATCGTCGACCTGGGGCCCCTTCTCGAAACGTCCGGCGATGAAGGAGAGGTATTTAACGGGAGACTTGGTCACGAAACGGTAGACGCCGCTCCCGACATTGTCCAGCTCCTCGACCCGGTCCATGCCGACGAGCTCGCCCTTCTCGACGAATTCCCCGTTGGCGACGCACCTGTAATCGGGCGGCACGATGATCTTGATGTCCGCCTGGAAGAAGTCCTCCTTGGGCGCCGCCGGGTACCAGAAGGCGGACTGGCTGTAGAGCACGCTGTCGAAGTTGACGGGCCCGAGGATGATCGTGTCCGACATCTGGGGGGCGGCGACGACGTCCACGGTTTGCAGGGACGGCACGATCCGGCCCCGGTAGAGGACGGTGACGGAGGCCGGGGCGTCCTTGGCCGGAGGAGTGATGAAGTAGATGTACAGGATCTTCCGGAGCCGGTCCCGGGTGTAGAACAGCTCCCGCCCGGCCTCGTCGTAGATCTTCAGGATCTGGAGCTCGGGGCTGAGCGTCAGCTTGAGGACGTCAAGACGATCGATCAGGGGGAGGATCTCGACCCGGGCCTTGGCCGACAGGAAGAAGGAGCGCGGCTTGAGATCGACCTCGATCCGGGTGCTGACGACGTCGTAGCGCTCGCCGAAGGAGATGAACATCCGCTTCTTGTCCCCTTCCGGGGGCGGCGTGTAGAGAGAAACGATCCGGTCATCGTCCGTGGCGTAAACGTTGACCTCGTCCTCGCCGAACGGGGAATAGATGTAGGTCAGGCCGCCGACCCGGTCTCCCTTCATCTCGAGGACGACCTCCTCGCCTTGGGGCAGGAAAGAAAACAGCTCTCCCGTCATCGAGTTTTCGATCGTGAACGAGCGCGGGTAAAAACGCGTGAAGAGAGCGGTCGCCTTCCCCCATTCGCTCTTGAGGACGGGCCGGGCGGCCTGGGCCTCGGCGGGCCGGATCCGGACCTGGCTCTGGATGAACTGGTTCGAACCGCGCAGGAACAGGAAACTGAGCTTGTCCTGGATGACATCTTTTTTATAGAAGAGTTCGAGCTGGTGCTTCTCGACCGGATCCGAAGGCGCGTAGAGAACCCGGCCCCGGCCGATGATGAGGAGGGCCGTCTCGAGGTGGGGGATGTTGTCGTAAAAGACCAGCGCGTCCTCGAACGCGATTTTAATGTCGACATGCTCGATTTCGACGGAGGCGGCCCGTTCGGCCCGGCCGGAAGGAATCCGGACTTGATAAAGGTGCTCGATGGCGCCGGTCGTGGTCTTGCCGGCAACCTGCCAGCCGTTCGCGGTCCGGACGACGTCGAGCAGCCAGGTTTCGAACATCCCCGAGAAATCGTTCTGGAAAAGGACCTGGAAGAAAATCGTGACCGAAGGGCCCGTGACCTCGGGCTGCTGGATACGGACGAGCATGACCGTGTCCATCGAAAAAGCATTGAAATAGCTGGCCAGGATCGCCCGCTCCCTCTCCCGGATCTCGGGGGCGAAGCAGTTCAGGAAGGACTCGAAGTCCTTGGCCTCGAGAGCCTTCTGAAATCCCGACAGGAATTCACCGAGGGACTGATCGGCCCCCTCGACCGGCAGGCTCGAAGCAAGCAGGCTGAAGCATAGTCCCAAGGCCAGGATGATCGGAAACGGGGTTCTTTTCGAGATTGTCGGGCTTGGCGCCATGTTAAATCCCTCTGATAATTTGGATAAGCAGGAAATGTGCCAAGGGAGATCTCGAACGACCCTCGGAACTATGCCTAAACATGGACGTCAAAGCCCGGCCGCGCGGATGGGGTGTAAAATATGTTTACGCCCCGTCCGGCCTTTACTTGGATCCGTCTTTCTTCCTGCCGCCCTTCTTGAGCTTCTCTTCCCAGGTGAC
>JALHUR010000046.1 GCA_022867325.1 Candidatus Aminicenantota bacterium
CATCGAACACCAAGAAGGCCAGCTGATCGAGCGACAGGGACCGCCGCAGCAGGTGATCGAGGATGCGTCCCGGAGTGCCGATCACCAGGTGCGCGCCGGCCTTGAAGGCGGCCAGCTGTTGGCCGTAACCGACGCCGCCGTAAACGGCTATACTGCGGACGCCGGTGGTACGGCCCAGGATTTCGGCCTCGCCGGCGACCTGCTGGGCCAGCTCGCGGGTCGGCACCAGCACCAGGGCCTGGGTGGCCCGCTTTTCCGGGTTGACAAGCTCCAGGATCGGCATCAGAAAAGCGCCGGTTTTGCCGCTGCCCGTGCGAGATTGGATCATCATGTCGCGCCGGGCGAAAAGATAGGGAATGGCCTGGGCCTGGACCGGCATCAATTCCGACCAGCCCGCCCGGGCCGCTCCCCGGCGCAGCCTTTCGGGCAGGCCGGCCAGAGTAGCCGGCGGAAGCACCTCCGTCTGTTTTTCAAGTTCCTTGGTCATTCGGATCTCCGCTTTCCTTATGAAGGTCAGCTTAAATTATCCCTCATTTAAGTCTAAAAGCGCAAACCCGCGCGCATTCCCTCTTTCACACCAATCTCGCCAAGCTTTCCGATTAGGATAATGAAACGACTTAAGGTCTACCAGTAAGGAAACCGCCCATGAAAAAGCCGAATCCCAGGACGGATTCACAATGGGGACACGAGTACATGATTTCTTTTTTGACTACACCGGATACCTCTTTGTGCACTTCTTCGATAAATTCAGCAGATTCTCTTTTGGTTTTTTCCAAAGTGATCGCTTGTTTGCAATACGGACATTTCGCCATTTCTCTCTCCTTATTTGTTATGCGTGGCATCGTCAACAGCGCGCCCGGAAAGCCGGCGGCTACCGGACTCTTCTCCTCTGACAGAGCAGCCAACAGGCCCAGACGCAATACCCGATTGAAACGGGGAAACCAACATACGACAGCGAATGCGGGATCAGCCTCGTCCCAACCACGATAGGCCAGTGGTACACAAGCCTGAAAAGATGAAAAATCCCGACGAGAAAGAAGATGGCGCCCGAGACGATCAGGTACAGCTTGTTGCTCATCTCATCACTCCTATCTGCCGCCAAACATTGATTATATTGATCCGAATTATATGCCAGATGCCGCTTCGAGTGCAGTCTATGTCTCCTGCAATCGGATTTCCGCTCAAAAATGCCGGGCAAGCACCATAAGGGCGAGCGACAGGGCGACGGCCACGGAGGGTTCGAAGAACTTGAGCCTGAGCCTGAGGCCCGCCGCTCTCTCGCCGGCCCAGATCCCGAGCGGCACCGTAATAAGCGATAACCCGACCGCCAGCGGCGCATAATACCAGGCGAGGGGGATGCTCATCCCCGGTGCCACACAGGCCGCGATTCCCGTCACGGACTTGACCAACGGAAAAGCGCCGGCCGCGACCAGGGCCGCTGAGCCTCCCCAAGCCGCCCGCCCGGCCGTCCTCCGTCCGAGCTTCCCCGCCACGACCGCGGCGACAACGACAAACGCCGCTCCCTCAAGGATGAAGGCGAAAATGGGATTGGCGATCGCCCCATCCCGGAGCGGCAGGGACAGAAGCAGGGCGTCGAACATCTTGAAAAGCGAGGCGACGGCGACGAGCAAGGCGACGCTCCAGGCTTTTTCCGTGGCCGCCCAGGCTGCGGCGATGAAGAAGAGCGCGACGCCCGTCATCAGGGAGCCCGACATCTTCGAGGCGCAGGCGTGAAGGGCGGCTCCTAACACGCACTCCGAAAGCCCCCAGGCGGAGCCGAGGATAACGACGATCCCTAGCGCGTTCACGGCGTTTCTTTTTTCCATTTTTCGCTCCTTCGTCCCACCACCTTCGCCGCGCCCTTGGCCAGAGCGGCTTTCACCCGCTCCGGGGTCATGGGGAGTTGGTACAACCTGGCCCCCGTCGCGTCAAAGACGGCGTTGGCCAGGACGGCGCCCATGTTGATGATGGCCGGCTCCCCGCCTCCCGACGGCGCAAGGTCGTTATTCTCGACGAGCACGGCCTCGATCTTCGGCAGCCAGGAAAAGCGCGGGATTTCGTAGGTATCGAAGTTGAGGTCGCTGATCTCTCCGCTCTTGAAATGAACCTCTTCGCTCAGGGCGTAACCCAGCCCCATGGTGCAGCAGCCTTCGATCTGGATGATCGCGCCCTCGGGGTTGATGACCTGCCCCATGTCCTGGGCGCAGACGATCCTTTTTACCCGGACGCTTCCCTCCGTCTTGTCCACTTCGACCTCGGCGATTGTGGCGATATAGGTGCCCAGATAATCCGAGCAGACGAGCCCGAGGCCCCTCCCGCCGGGCGACGCGGCCGGCGTCCAACCGAACTTGTCCGCCGCGGCCCTGAGGACCCGCTTCATCCTCTCGTCGGCCAGGTTCCTCATCCGGAACTCGAGGAGGTCGGCGCCCGCCTTGGCGGCCATGATGTCGATCTGGCTTTCCCGGGCGAAGACGTTGGTGTTGGAGCCCGGCGCCCTCCAGGCTCCGACCGCGAACGGATGGCCGCCGGCCGCGGCCGCCCCCCCGCCCCATTCCCCTCGCGAGGCCGTGCGGTGATGGGGAATGTCGTAGAACTGCTCCGCGCTCCGGGAACCGGCGAAATAGACCGCATAGTCCCAGAGGACGATCTTCCCAGCGCCATCCATCCCGGACCTTATCTTGACCACGGCCGCCGGCCGGAAGGTGTCGTTGTAGAACTCGTCTTCCCGGCTCCAGGCGACTTGGACGGGTTTCCC
>JALHUR010000440.1 GCA_022867325.1 Candidatus Aminicenantota bacterium
GAAGCTCCAGGTTGGCGCCCCATTCGAGAAGGCCGTCATTGTTCCCGTCCCTGTTCGCTGATCCGTTCGGCTTGCGGAGTTTCCAAAAGGCGTGCCATTTCTGGAGAATGGGATAGGCGGCCCTCAAGAAGTCCATGTCCCCGGCCTTCTCGAAGAGCTTGAGCACGAGGTAGGACCCGACCGGCGGCTGGGAACGGTCCGGCGTCCCCGCTCCTGACGCCGCGCGCCAATGGGGAAGACAGCCGTTCGGATACTGGGTTTCGAGAGCGGTCCGGGCGATCTCCGTCGCCAGCCGCGCGCTCTCGACCGAAGCCAGCAGGGCGTGAAAAAGCGACTCGAGGGGAAACATCGTCCAGTATTCCGTCCCGCCCTCGGGCCGGGTCGCCCGGCGGAGCCGGGTGGCCGGCGTGTAGAAGCGGCGCCCGTTCGGCTCGAAAAGGATATTCCAAAAGACGGTGTTGACCACCGATTCGGGAACGCCGTGGTAGAGGCCCTCGACCTGAGTCCGGTTCTGGGCGTATCGGCTTTCCTCTTCCCGGAGGATGTTGTCGATCGTCTTCGCGTTCTTGTAGCGGTAGAGATGGTTCCGCAGGATCCGGTCATCCTCGCCGATTCCGGCCGCGAAATAGAGGTCGCGGCTTCCTTCCATCGAAAAGGCGAGGCTCGCTTCGCCGCTATCAGAGGATCCGAGGGGTTCGCCCTTGCGGTCGGTCCAGAGAAGATAATACTGTCGTTTGGGCTCCGGCGTCTGGCCCTGGACCTCGCCTTCCGTCCCGATCGAATAACCGGCCTTGAGCCCCCAGGGGACATAATGGATGAGATGGACCTCGACTTTCTTGGGACAGACGATCCGGCCGATGACGGTCCGCTCGTCCTGGCGTGACCACTCGAGGACCAGCGTTTCGGCGCGCGGGGAGGGCTTGATCAAGACGGGCGTCTCCCCCGCTTTGTGGTAGGGCAGGCCGAGGTCGACCCGGAGCCGGGCGTATTGTCCGTCCGGGGAATGCGGCCCGACCTCGGAGATGAGGTAATGGAAATCGGCCGCGTCGGCCTGGTCATAGTCGCGCTGGACGCGGATCCGGAACGCGAAAGCGGCGTCCTTGGCGGGGGCGAAAACGAGGCCCATCCAGACGTTGGCGTCGAGCGCCCCGATGGCGTCATCCTTCCAGGGGTAGTAAACCTCGGCCTTAAGGACGGACAGGCAAAGGACGGCGGCCGCAAGGAGGATGGAGAGACCGATCCGACGTCTGATCATCTGAATAGCCGCGTCATTTGCCCAACCGTCTCCTAATCTACGGCAAACGGCCGCGAAAATCAATCGGCTGAGCCCCTGACCGTCAAACCGATTTCGGGTTTCGGCGGAATTGATCCGCGGCTGATCCCATGGTATAAGAAGTCGCCTAGTTCCGATGCGAAAAGAATCCCGAGGGAGGCGTCCATGAAATGTATCCGGGCCGTCGGTTCTCTCCTCCTCTCCGCCATCGTCTTCTGGGGGCTCAACCAGCGACATGGAATGATCCCGCCGGCCGGCAAGCTCCTCAACCCCTTCGCCGGTCTCTGGCTCAACAACGAACGCGGCGACCGTCCGCCCGAGAAGCTCGACCTCCCGGGGCTCGAGTCCGAGGTCCGGGTCCGCTGGGACGACCGCCGCGTTCCCCACATCTTCGCCTCCAACGACCATGATCTCTATTTCGCCCAGGGCTACATCACGGCCCGGGACAGATTGTGGCAGATGGAGTTCCAGACCCACTACGCGGCCGGGCGCCTCTCCGAAATCATAGGCCCGCCGGGCCTGGAGATGGACCGTCTCAACCGCCGCTTCGGCATGGTCTGGGCGGCCGAGAACACGGTCCGCTTCCTGGAGAGCGATCCGGTCTCAACAAGGATTATCGACGCCTATACGGCCGGCATCAACGCCTTCATCCGGACACTCGGCCGCCGGTCTTATCCGATCGAGTATAAAATCCTCGATTACCAACCCGAGCCTTGGACACCCCTCAAGTGCGCCCTTCTCCTCAAGTACATGGCCTTTGACCTTTGCGGTTACTCCATGGATCCCGGACTGACCGAAATGAGAATAGGCCTGGGAGAGGCCGTCGTCGACCGACTGTTCCCCTACGATGAGCCTCTCGTCGACCCCATCATCCCGCCCGGGACGACCTGGGACTTCACTCCCCTCCCCGCGCCGCCCATACCGGCGGAAAATGCGGCCGCCGCTCCCGGACAGGCCGCGGCCATCCCGGCGCCGGACAACTCCGGAAAAGAAAAAGGGAGCAACAACTGGGCGGTAGCGGGGACGCGCACCAAGACCGGCTTCTCCATCCTCTGCAACGACCCCCATCTCTTGTTGACCCTGCCTTCGATCTGGTACGAAATCCAACTCAACGCGCCCGGCGTCAACGTGGGAGGCGTATCCCTCCCCGGCGCGCCTTTCGTCATCCTCGGACACAACGACCGAATCGCCTGGGGATTCACCAACGCCGGCTCGGACGTCCTTGATTGGTATGCGATCCGGTTCAAGGATCAAACGCGCGCCGAATACTGGCACGACGGCGCCTGGCGCGCGACCCAACGGCGGACGGAGACGATCAAGGTCCGGGGCGGACGGGAAGTCGCCGATACCATGATCTTCACCCAACATGGACCCGTCGTGCGCCTGAAGGGCGAGCCGCCCCTTAGCGAAAGGGACGTTCCGGTTGAAGCCGCCCTCCGCTGGCTGGCCCACGACTCCTCCAACGAAATCCGGACTCTCTACGCTCTCAACCGGGCCGGTAGCTACGACGAATGGCTCAACGCCGTCGCCGGCTGGGACTGTCCCGCCCAGAATTTCGTTTACGCCGACGCGGCGGGGACGATCGCCATCCGGCACAACGGGAAATTTCCGCTCCGCTGGAAAGGCCAAGGCCGGTTTATGCTCGACGGCTCGAATCCCGCCCATATCTGGCGAGGATGGGTTCCGCGCGAGCACATCCCGGCCGTCAAGAATCCCGAGCGGGGGTTCGTGAGCTCGGCCAACCAGAAACCCGCCGACGCGGGCTATCCCTATTATCTCGGCTCGGACTATGCGCCGTTCGAACGGGGCGCCCGCGTCAACCAGCTCCTGTCGGGCATGACGAACGTCACTCCCGACGATATGATCCGGATGCAAAGCGACTCGTTCAACCTGCGGGCCCGGACGGTTCTGCCGGCGCTCCTCCCCCATCTCCGGGGACGCGACCTCAGCGAAGCCGAGCGGAAATGCCTGGACGAGCTCGACTCCTGGAATTGCGCGAGCGCGCCGGGGCTGATCGCGCCGACCGTGTTCGCCCAATATTGGTATGAGTTCAATGTCCAAACCTGGAACGACGAGAAAAAGGCGCCGATGAGAATGACGGACTGGCCCAACAGCCATGTCGTTATCGACCTCATCCTCAACCATCCCGACGACCCGTTCTTCGACGATAAAGCAACGCCCGGAAGGGAATCCCTGGCAGACATGGCCTTCCTGGCCTTTCGGTCCGCAGTCGGGGCGCTCGAGAAGAGACTCGGCCCGCCCGGCCCGGCCTGGAGCTGGGGCCGCTGGAAGGGGACCGACATCGCCCACCTGGGACGGATCCCCGGCTTCGGCCGGATGCGGCTCCCGACGAACGGCGGCGAGGGCATCATCAACGCCACCGGAAGGACCGACGGACCGTCCTGGCGGATGGTCGTCGAGCTGGGCCCCGAGATCAAGGCCTGGGGAATCATTCCCGGCGGGCAGTCGGGAAACCCGGGCTCGCGGTTCTACGACAACGCGGTCGATGATTGGGTCGCCGGCAAGATCTACGAGCTTGTTTTTCTGAAATCGCCGGATGCGTCCAACGACAAGATCGTCGCCCGGACGACGCTGGGAGGCCTGAAATGATCGCGGTTATCGTTTGCCTGATCGTCATGCTGCTCCTCCAGATCGTCGCGCCCTACTGGTGGTGGGTGATGCTGGTCCCGTTCGGCTGCGGTTTCGGCTTTTCCCGCACGGGATGGAGCGCGATCAGGACGGGATTCGTCTCGGCGGGACTCCTCTGGCTCGGGGGGAGCCTCTATTTCCTCCTGACCGGAAGCCGGATCATCGCGCAGCGCATAGCGGCCATGTTCGGGCTCGGAAACCCCTGGCTCTTGATTCTGGCCACCGGGCTCATTTCGGCCGTTGCCGCCGCCGTCTCAGGCTATACCGGCTATGCCGCAAGGACGCTCCTGAAGGTCCGTCTCTCCGGAAAGGATTAGGCTAAACAGGAGAGCGCGTCCCGCCCTGCAATAGCGTCTTCCGTCAGCCCTCCCCTCCGGCGGGATCGCCAAGCGGACCTATCAGATGTGGGAGTATTTGACCCAGACTCGCCCGCCGTCCGTCTCCACCATCACATGGTGGTGCTCGTCGGTCCGAAAAACAGTCCGGTTCAGATTCCGAAAAAGGTCAACGACCTTTTGATGGGGATGCTCGAAGGGCCGAATATGACTGCTGATCCCCAGATAAGCTTGGCCGGGACATTTATCAACCCAGGGGGTAGCCCCGGCCGCCCCCAGGAAGGTCCCGTTCACAGAGCCGTGATGGGGAACCTTGAAGAAGCGGGTGTCGGCGGGCAAGGTCCCGATTTTTTCCCAGACCTCTCCCTCGGCGTCCCCGGTCAGCAGGAAGGTCACCTGACCCAGCCTGAGGGCCAGGACGACCGAATTGTTGTTCTCGTTGGCCGCGTCAATGTTCTCGTTGCCCTGGCTGTAAGGCGGCCAGAGGAAACGTCCCGTCGCCGGCCCGAAGGGGGGGAAATCCTTGCCGGAGTTCACGGCCTCGTGGAATCCGACATTGTCGGATCGGTTGGCGAAGCGGATGAGCTCGGACAGGCCGCCCGGGTGTGAGGTCTTCGGGTACCAAAACGCTTTTGTCCCGAACTCCCGCATGATCTTTTTGAGTCCGTCTCCGTGGTCGGCGTGAAAATGGGTCAGGATGATGAAATCGAAGACCGGCTTGTCTTCGGGCAGTCGGACCTCGCCTCGCTCGAAGTACCGCTTCAGAAAGATGAACGACGAGCAAATGTTCTCCTGGTCGTTGGAGTCGATCAGTCCGTAGCGCGGCTTTTGGCCGTCCGTCCCGGCTTCGATAAAGATCGAATCCCCCCAGCCGACATCGATCAGGCTCACGCTGAGCTTATCCATCCTCTCTTCCTTCAGGCGGACTCCCGGTAGGTCAAGGCCCGGCTCTTGTCGAGGTAATATTTGGCCCGGGCCTCCTTGATGTGACTTGAGGACCATTCTTTGAAAACCCGGGTCTCGACTTCCGAAAAGCGGAGCGATTCCGTCCGGCCTTCGCCGATAGCGCCGAATGACGACGGCGTCAGGCGGCCAACCCTGAAATTTTGGGCTTTCAAGAATAGATGCGCATCGATTCGATAGACGTCCCCCCGCGCCGCCGGGCGGTTTCCTAACAAGGCATTGGGCAGCCAGATATCGTTGATATCTACGAAGAGGCCCGGCGTGCTCTCGATCGTCTCGAACAGGCCGTCGATCGAAGCGGGGCTGTCGAAGAAAGGCCGGCGCCGCGACGGCGCCGTGATGACGCCGGACAACCCGAGAAGCAGGAACGGGATCCGCTGTTTTTTCAACTCCAGGCGCCAGGCGTCGGAAGGCCCGTCGGATTCGATCGAGAAATAGGTGCAACGGGTCAGGGCCAAGACCGTAGCCGCTTTGCGGTCGTCGATAAAGACCGGGACGGAGCTTTCGGGCGCCGGGCCGAAGATCCGGGAAAGGACTCCTCTCATCATTGACCTCCCCAATGAACAATTAGAAGATAGGCCGGGAATGGCCCGTTGTCAACTCTAACGAGAGGCAGGCTGTCCCCCTTTTTCAGTCCAGACGAGGACATCGGCGGGACGGAGAGGATTCTCTCCTAAAATGATTTTGGCGCCGGCCGGGACAGGGACGGGAATAGGCTCGGACGAATAATTGACGGCGACCAGGAATCCGTCTCGCCATTCCAGGTAGAGACCGGGCGGATAATCCTCGACCGCGACCCCCGCCTTCTCGTAAACCACCCTCAGGACGCGCCTTTCCAATTCGCCCGCTTTAGTATCGACGCCGATATAGCTTACGCTTCCTTTGCCCAAGCGGCGGGTGATCGCGGCTGCCTTCCCTGCATAGAAGTGGTTCGCATACGCGGCCAGGACATCGGTCCCGGAGCCTGCCGACGGCTTCAACACGTCGGCCCAGGTGTTCCATTCGTACTCACCGTCGCCCATTTTTACCAACCCGCGGCCGTTCTCGAGGAGCAGATCGAAGAACTCGATGTCGGCCCCGATCAGCGGCAGGATGGGACCCGCCCAGGGAGCTTCCCAAAGATGCCCGTTCCTGTCTTTTTGGCCGGTCCGGCAGGTCAAGACGAGATGGCCGCCGTTCTCGACATAGGCTTTCCATCGTCCGACCAGTTCCTTGTCGACGAGTTGGTAGGCCGGGGCGACGACGAAGGGATAGGCCGCGAAGTCGTCCTTTTCGCCGATATACTCGACCGGCGCGCCCAGAGACTTCACGGCGGCCTGATATTTGAAGCGGTGGTTCCAGGTATCCCAAAGCGCCGTTTCCTTGTAGTTCTCGATATCCCACAGGTTGTCATGGTTCCAAAGGATAGCCGTCCTGCGCGAGGCGAGCCGTTTCGGCAGGGACGCCTTGGGGTCGTAGATCGACCTCAGCGTCTTCATCTCTCGGATGACGCGGGCGTACTCCAGGCCGCCCGGCGAAGGGGTGACGCCGTCCGGGCCGACGATGCAGGTGTGATAGAGCTCGCTCCCGAAGAGCGGCTGACGGTAGCGGTAGGTGCAGGCGAAGGAGCACCCGCCCGCGAAGGCGTGCCACAGCCACATCCTGATCGCGCCCGGCATCGGCTGGGGATTGATCCGGGCCCAATTGACCTGTCCGGGTTGGAGTTCCATGACGCCGGTGACGCCCGTGATCGGCCTGAAATAGGCCAAGGCCGAGGCCAGCCGGTGGGGAGAGCCCAGCCGGAATCCGTCCGGACCCAGCCCGTCCTCGCCCCGGACCGGATACATCGTAAAGGCGACGAAATCGAGGCGATCGGTCCGGCGCGGGTCGGAGGACGAGGTGACGTTGATGTAGTTCGTCGTGACCCACTGCTCGGGCCGGATCTGTTTCTTCAGAATGTCATACTGAAGGAGCAGAAAGCCGGCCTGGATGTCGGCCGTGAGCCGCCTGAAATCGAGAACGGCATGGGGGCTCAGCTTGTCCTCGCCGACCAGGGTTTCATTGGGAATGAGGACCTGCTCGAACGAGTCGTAGCGGGTGCTCCAGAAAGCTCCCC
>JALHUR010000441.1 GCA_022867325.1 Candidatus Aminicenantota bacterium
CGACATCCGGGACGATCAGATCATCTACCATGATTTCGTGTTCAGCCGCGAGGGGCGGTGACGTGAAAACCCGCAATTCCGAGCGATCGCTGCGCCGCCTGAAGGTTCTGGGCCTGGCGCTCCTGGTTTGGGCGATCATCCTGGCCGGACGGCTGGTCCAACTCCAGGTCCTCGGCCACGACCGATTCAGGGCCGAGGTCATCGAGCAAAACCAGAACATCAGAACGGTTCCGCCGCTCCGGGGGACGATCTACGACCGCCGGGGCGAGATCCTGGCCCGGAGTCTTCCCGTCCAGTCCGTGTTTCTCTCGCCCTCGGACAAGGAGACTCCCGAGGTTCAATGCCGGGCCCTGGATAGGCTGTCCGGAATCCTGGCCCTGTCGCGGGAGGAGAAAGACCGGATCGAGGCCCGAATCCGGAAGAGAGAGAGATTCATCTATGTCAAGCGGAAAATCGACGACGACGACGCCGAGGCCGTCGAAGCCCTCCATCTTCCCAGCGTCTTTTTACAGGAGGAAACCAAGCGTTTTTACACCCAAGGCCGGCTGGCCGCCCACGTGCTGGGCTATGTGGATATCGACGAGAAGGGCCGGCACGGGGTCGAAAAAGTCTTCAACGAAGCCCTCTCCGGCGTATCGGGTCAATCGTTGATCCTGAGGGACGCCCACCGGCGGGCCTATCATCTCGAGGTCCTCAAACGGGCCGTCCCGGGCCGGGACCTCGAGCTTACGATCGACCAAAACATCCAGTATATCGCCCAGAAGATTTTGGCCCGGGCCGTCGAATCCCACCGGGCCTCGTGGGGAACGGTCGTGGTCTCCCATCCCGGGACGGGAGAGATCCTGGCCTTGGCCTCCTACCCGGATTTCGATCCCAACCAGGCCGCGGCCCCGAGCGAAGCCGAACCGAACCGGGCAATCTCGGTCATCTTCGAACCCGGCTCGACCTTCAAGATCGTCACGGCCGCCACGGCCTTGGACAACGGCGCCGTCAAGGTCGAGGACCGCTTCGACTGCAGCGAGGGCGCGGTCGCCCTGTCCGGAAATTTCGTCCGCGACCATAAGCCGTTCGGAATCCTCAGTTTCTCCGAGGTCCTCTCCCGGTCCTCCAACGTGGGCATGATCCAGGTCGGACGGCGGCTCGATCGCTGGAATTTTTACGCGGCCATGAAGGCCTTCGGATTCGGCGAGACGAGCGGGATCAGCCTCCCCGGCGAGGTCCGCGGAATCATCCATCCCCCGGCCGAATGGGGGACGAACGGGCAGGCCTATCAGTCCATCGGCTACGGGGTGTCGGTGACGGCCGTCCAGGTTCTCCAGGCCATCAACATCATCGCCAACGACGGCGTTCTCTTCCCGCCCCGGATCGTCAGGAACGCGGCGGGAACGCCGGCCGCGGGCGGAAAATCCGTGGTGCCGGCCCCGATCGCGCGCGAGATCAATGCCATCCTGCGCGGAGTGGTCGAGGAAGGGACGGGGACGATGGCCCGGATTCCCGGCTATCCGATCGCCGGGAAAACCGGGACCACCCAGAAATGGGACGGAGCGCTGCGGCGCTACAGTTCCGCCCGGCACCTGGCCTCTTTCGCCGGGTTCGTGGATACGCAACCGGCGGCCTTCTCGATGGTCGTCGTCATCGACGATCCCCAAGGCGACGACCAATACGGCGGCCTGGTCGCGGCCCCCGTCTTCCGGGAGATCGCGCACTGGCTCCTCCTCTATCGCCGGATCCCGCCCGTTCCGATCGCCAGCCGGGTTCTGACGGCCGACCTCGGCAGCGGGGGACGCCGGTGAGCCGCATGACGCTCAACGACCTCTTCGCCGAGATCCCCGTCCTGTTCATGAGCGGAAACGACCGGGCGGAAATCCAAGGCCTCGCCTATTCCTCGAAGGACGTCCTGCCGGGATTCCTGTTCGCCGCGCTCAAGGGAGAAAAGGCGGACGGAAACGAATTCGTCCCCGACGCCCTGGCCCGAGGGGCCGCGGCCGTCCTGTCCGAACGCCCCCGTCCGCCCCAACTCGACACGAATTGGGTCCACGTCTACGACGCCCGGGAGTGCCTCGCCCTGTGCGCGGCCAACTACTACGGCCATCCCTCGGACCGCCTCAAGGTCGTCGGCGTCACGGGGACGAAGGGAAAAACGACGGTGACTTATATCATGGAGTCGATCGTCCAGAAGGCGGGCGGCGTTCCCGCCGTCATGGGCACGATCTCCTACCGGGGCCCGGGGATATCGGCCGAAGCCGGCCGGACCACACCCGAGGCTCCCGACCTGCAGCGCTGCCTCCGGACATTCCTCGACCGGGGCGCCACTCACGGCCTGCTCGAAGTGTCCTCCCACGCCCTGGAGCTGAAAAGAGTTTGGGGCATCGCCTTCGACGTCACCGTCTTCACGAACCTGAGCGGCGAACACATGGACTACCATCACTCCATGGAGGATTATTTCGAGGCCAAAAAAAAGCTCTTCTTCCTCGACCACGAGAAAAACACGGCCGTCGTCAACATGGACGACGCTTGGGGCCAGAAGCTCCTGGCCGAACTCCCGATGCGGACGGTATCGTTCGGATTCGAGCCGGCCGCCATCGTCAGGGCCGCCAAGGCCGTCTTCCGCGAAGACGGCATCCGGGCCGTCATCGAGTACCCGGGCGGCAAGATTCAGGCCGAATCCAAGCTGGTCGGCCGGCACAACCTCTACAACATCCTGGCCTCGGCCGCGGCCGCCCTGTGCCTCAACATCCCCGTCAAGGCCGTCGAGGAGGGAATCGCCGGCCTCGCCGGCGTGCCGGGCCGGTTCGAGCCGGTCCCCAACGCCCTCGGCCTTCAGATCATCGTCGACTACGCCCACACCGACAACGCGCTCAAGAATCTCCTCGAATGCGTTCGGGACATGAAGCCGCAGCGGATCATTCTCGTCTTCGGCTGCGGCGGCAACCGCGACACGGCCAAGCGGGAGAGGATGGGCGAGGTCGCCGGGCGTCTGGCCGATTGGACCGTCATCACCTCCGACAATCCGCGGCAGGAGGATCCGCTGGCCATCATCGCCGCCATCGAGTCGGGGTTCGTCAAGGCGGGATCGAAGGCCTACGCCGTCCAGCCCGACCGCCGGGCCGCCATCCGCGAAGCCCTGGCCCAAGCCCGGAAGGGAGACTATGTCCTGATCGCCGGAAAGGGACACGAGACCTACCAGATCTTCAAAAACGGGCCGCCGGTTCCCTTCGACGACATCGCGGTCGTCCGCGAGATCCTCGGGGAGAAAGGGGCGTCCTAGGATGGCCGAGCGCCGCCTCGCCCAAGCCGCCGGCCTGATGGATGGGACGCTCATCCAAGGCCGTCCCGACGTCGCCGTCCGGAGATATAACATCGACTCCCGCCTGACCGCGCCGGGCGAGCTGTTCTTCGCCATCGTGGCCGAGCGCGACGGCCACGACTTCATTCCCCAAGCGGCCCGGGCGGGCGCGGCCGGAGCCGTCGTCTCCCGAGATATCGCCCCTCCCGGGGCCGATTTCGGGCTGATTCGGGTCGAGGACACCGTCCGCGCCCTCCAGCGGCTGGCGGGCCGCGTTTTGGCCGGGCGGCCCATCCGAGTCGTCGCCATCACCGGAAGCGCCGGGAAAACGACGACCAAGGAAATCGCGGCCGCCCTGATCGCGACCCGCCACAGCGTCCTTAAATCGGAGGGCAACCTCAATAATCACCTCGGGCTCGCCCTGTCCCTTCTCAGACTCGAGCCCGGCCACGACACGGCCGTCCTGGAAATGGCCATGAACCACCCGGGCGAGATCCTGGCCTTGACCCGGATCGCCCCCCCCGACCTCGCGGTCGTCATCAACGTCCATCCCGTCCATCTCGAATTTTTCGGGACCGTGGATAACATCGCCCGGGCCAAACGGGAAATCCTGGACGGGGCCAAGCCCGGAGCGACGGCCATCCTCAACGGCGACGACCCGCTCGTCCGAAAAATGGCCGAAGGCTGGCGGGGCCCGGTCGTCACCTTCGGATTCACGGATTCCTGCCGGATCCGGGCTTCCCGCGTCGAGACAAAAGGCGCTGACGGGATGGATTTCGATCTCGCCTACGGCGAAGATCGCGTCCGACTTCGAACCCCGTTCCTCTACGACAGTTTTCTCGTCGACATCCTGGCCGCCTGCGGCGCGGCCTACGCCTGCGGGATTCCGGCCGAAAACCTGGCCGGCCCGATCGGCCGATTCCGGGCCTGCGCGAAACGCGGCTCGGTCCTCCGGCTCGGCCGGGAGGTGGGGCTCGTCGACGAATCCTACAACTCCAACCCGCGGGCGCTCGAAGCGGCGCTCAAGGGTTTGGCCGGCCTTCCGGCGCGGAGGAAAGTGGCCGTCCTGGGCGATATGCTGGAGTTGGGATCCGAGGCTCCGGCTTTTCACGCCGAGGCCGGCAGGCAGGCGGCGCGGTCGGGATGGACGCTTCTGGTGGCGGTCGGTCCTCTCAGCCGCCGGGCGGCCGAGGCGGCTCGGGAAGAGGACGGGACGGCGACCGAAATCGCGTCCTTCGACACGGCCGACCAGGCCGCCGCGGCGATCCCGGATCTCGTCCGGCCCGGGGATCTCATCCTCGTCAAAGGATCGCGGGGGATGAAGCTCGAGAAGGTCGTCGAAAGCCTGACGGCCCGTCTCAAGGAGGGATGACGTGCTCTACTGGCTGCTCGTTCCGCTTAGACAATCCCTGTTCTTCTTCAACATCTTCCGGTACATCACGGTCCGAACGGCCCTGGCCGGCATCACGGCCCTTCTCCTCAGCTTCCTCCTCGGCCCCTGGCTCATCCGGACGCTGAAAAAAAAGCAAATCGGCCAGGAGATCCGCCGCGAGGGTCCGCAATCCCACTTGAGCAAGAAGGGGACGCCTTCCATGGGAGGGCTCCTCATCATCGCTTCGACCGTCATCCCGACCCTCCTTTGGGGCAACCTCGGAAACACCTATGTCTGGGTCGCCATGCTGACCATGCTGTCATTCGGCTTGATCGGATTCTGGGACGATTACGTCAAGTTCCGCCGGAAACGATCGCTGGGCCTTCGGACCTGGCCCAAACTCGTCCTGCAGGCCACCCTGGCCGTCGGGATCGGACTCATTCTCATCTCGTTCGGGATGGAAGGAACCTTCAGCCTCCGATTGAGCTTTCCCTTCCTCAAGGAATGGATTCCCTATCTCGGCTGGCTCTACCTGCCCTGGATCGTCTTCGTCCTGGTCGGCTCCTCGAACGCCGTCAACCTGGCCGACGGTCTGGACGGGTTGGCCATCGGATTGACGCTGATCAGCTCGGCCGCCTTGACGGCCCTGACCTATATCGCGGGCCACGCCGTTTTCTCCCAATACCTGGCCATCGCCCGAGTCCCCCGCGCCGCCGAATTGACCGTCTTCGCCGGAGCCCTGACGGGCGCCTGCCTCGGGTTTCTCTGGTTCAATTCCCATCCGGCCCAAATCTTCATGGGCGACGTGGGCGCTCTATCCTTGGGCGCGACCCTGGCCGTCATCGCCCTTCTCATCAAGCAGGAATTCCTGCTCTTCTCGGTCTCCGGAGTCTTCATCCTGGAGGCGCTCTCGGTCCTCGCCCAGGTCTCCTATTTCAAGCTGACCAAGGGCAAGCGGATCTTCCGGATGGCGCCCCTCCACCATCACTTCGAGCTGGCCGGCTGGCGGGAGGAAAAGATCGTCGTCCGCTTCTGGATCCTGGCCATCATCTTCGCCCTGTTCAGCTTGGCGACGCTGAAGTTGAGATAAACGGATGGAATTCAAGAACAAGAAGGTCCTGATCGTCGGGTTCGCCAAGACGGGCGAGGCGGCCGCCCGCTTCTTCCTCGACCGGGGCGCCCAAGTCACGGTCAGCGACAAGAAGCGGGAAGACGAGCTGGGCCGGGCGGCCGTCGAGCTGAGGGCGCGGGGAGCCGGATTCGAAACGGGCGGCCACCTGGCGGGCACCTTTCTCGGGGCGGACCTGATCGTCCCCAGCCCGGGCGTCCCCGACATTCCCGAGCTCAAGGCCGCGATGGACAAAGGCGTTCCGATCCTGTCCGAGATCGAGATCGCCTTCCGGTTTCTTAAGGGGACGATCATCGGGATCACGGGATCGAACGGCAAGTCGACGACGACAACCCTGGCCCATCGGATCCTTAAGGACGCGGGGTTCAAGGCACGCCTGGCGGGCAATATCGGGACGCCCCTGATCGGCTTCGTCGAAAGGAGCCGGCCCGCGGACATCTACGTGACGGAGATCTCGAGCTTCCAGCTTGAGCACGCGGCCTCCTTCCGGGCCCGGGTGGCGGCCTTTCTCAACATCTCCCTCAATCATCTCGACCGGCACGCCTCGTTCGAGGACTATTATGAGGCCAAACGGAAGCTCTTCGCGACTCAGACGTCCGATGACACGGCCGTCCTGAACCGGGAAGACGCGCTGTCCTGGGCCCTGGCTAAAGACCTTCCCTCCCGGGTCTTGAGCTTCAGCCGGCGCCGCCGGGTTCGGGCCGGATGCTTCCTCGATCGCGGATGGCTCGTGCTCCGGGACGGGACGGAGCGCCGGCTCATCCGGACCGCCGAGATCCCGATTCCGGGAGGCCACAACCAGGACAACGTCATGGCGGCCGCCCTGATCGGCCACGTCTTCGGCGTCCCGGCCGAGGCGATGCGAGCGACCATTCGAGCCTTCCGGGGCCTCGAACACCGCCTCGAGCCCGTCTTGACCGCGCGCGGGGTCCGCTTCGTCAACGACTCCAAGGCCACCACGGTCGACGCGACGCTCAAGGCCCTTCAATCCTTCCCCGAAAGGATCGTCCTGATCATCGGCGGAAAGGACAAGGGCGGCGACTTCAGGGCGCTTCGCCGAGAGATCCGGGCCCGGGTCCGGTCCTTGATCCTGATCGGCGATTCCAAGGACAAGATCCGGAAAGGGATCGAGGGCGCGGCCCCGATCGTCGAGGCCGGATCGATGAAGGAGGCCGTCGCCCGCGGCTTCGCTGCCGCCCGGCCCGGCGACGTCGTCCTTCTCGCGCCCGCCTGCGCCAGCTTCGACTGGTTCCTGAACTACGAGCAGCGCGGCCGCGTCTTCAAGAGCGCGGTCCGGTCCCTGGAGAGACGCTTGCGAAAGGAGCGTCCTTAGGCCATGGAAACCTTCCGGCCCGGCGGTTTCGATAAAACGCTCTTCATCATCGTCCTGCTCCTGGTCGCCGGGGGAATCGTGATGGTCTTCAGCTCGTCGGGCGTCCTGGCCGGCGAGAAATACCGCCAGCCGTTCTACTTCCTGGCGCAGCAGGCTCTGGGCGCCGCCGTCGGGATCGGTCTGCTGGTGGCCCTGCTCCGGGTCCGCGGTCCTTTCTTCCGGAATCCGGTCGTCGTCTATGGGCTGTTGATCCTGGCCGGCGGGCTTCTGCTCCTCTGTTTTCTCATGCCCAGCGTAGCCGGCGCCCACCGCTGGATCCTCCTCCGCGGGATCCGCTTCCAGCCCTCCGAGCTCGCCAAGATCAGCCTCATCCTCTTCCTGGCCTTCACGCTGGAGAAGAAAAAAGAGGCCCTCCATGAAGCCCGCTCCCTCGTCCTTCCCTTGGCCGTGATCGCCGTCTTCACGCTGCTGATCCTGCTCGAACCCGACTATGGGACGGGGCTGCTCGTCTTCCTGAATTGCATCCTGATCCTTTTCGTGAGCGGCGTCGGCCTCAAGCACCTCGGCCTGCTCGGGGCCGCTTCGGCCGTGCTGTTCGGGCTTTACCTCGTCCAGGCCCCCTATCGGGTCGAGCGGATTCTGGCCTTTCTCTTTCCCAGCCGGGACCCGCTCGGCGCCGGCTTCCAGATCATTCAATCCAAGCTGGCCGTCGGCTCGGGAGGCCTTGTCGGCGTGAGCATAGGCGAGAGCACCCAAAAACTGTTCTTCCTGCCCTGCGCTCACACGGACTTCATTTACGCCATCCTGGGCGAGGAGACGGGGCTCATCGGGACGCTGGCCGTCTTGGCCCTGTTCGGCCTCCTCATCTGGCGAGGGATCGTCATCTTCTCGCGGGCCCCCGGACCGGCCGCCCAGCTGACCGTTCTCGGACTCATCCTCATGATCGGAACGCAAGCCCTCCTCAACATCACGATCGTCCTGGGGATCGGCCCGGCCAAGGGAATCCCCCTGCCGCTCATGAGTTTCGGCCGCTCCTCCCTGGTCATGACCCTGGCCTCGCTCGGGATCATCCTCAACATCTCCCAGCGCAAGGGCAAGAAGGATCCCTATCAGCCATGAAACAAAGGGGCGTCGTCATCAGCGGCGGAGGGACGGGAGGGCATCTCTTCCCCGCCCTGGCCGTGGCCCGCAGGATCAGAGAGCTCCGCCCGGGGCTGCCGATCGTTTTCGTAGGCAGCCGGCGCCGGATCGAATCCGGCATCCTGAAGGACACGGGCTTCGAGTTCGTCGCGATCAGGATCGAAGGCCTCCTGGGCCGAGGCTGGAAGAGCCTGCGCTCCCTTGTCCAACTTCCCGTCTCGATGGTCCAGGCCCTCGTCCTGCTGGCCCGGAGGCGGCCCCGGCTCGTCATCGGGGCGGGCGGATACAGCTCCGGACCGGTCGTCCTGCTGGCCGCCCTCCTCCGGATTCCGACCCTTATCCTGGAGCAAAACGTCCGGCCCGGGTTCACGAACCGCCTTCTCCGGCCCTGGGTTCGAAAAGCGGCCGTCGCCTTCGAGGAATCGCTCCCCTACTTCAAGGGCAAGGCCGTCGTCCTGGGGAATCCCGTCCGCGCCGAGTTCGAGAACCTCTCCGCCGCGCGGACCGACGGTCCTTTCACGTTGCTCATCTTCGGGGGAAGCCAGGGATCCGCCTTCCTTAACGAGACCGTCGCCGCCGCCCTGCCCCTTCTGGCCGCCCGGAAAGACAGCCTTCGCATCATTCACCAGACCGGCGACGGAGATCTCGCCCGTATCCGCGAACGCTACCAAGAGCTGGGATTCAAGGACGCCGGCGTCGCGCCCTTTTTCACCGATATGCCCGAGCGCTTCCGCCGGGCCGACCTCATCGTCAGCCGGGCCGGGGCCACGACTTGCGCCGAGCTCATCGCGGCCGGCCGGGCCGCCGTCCTCGTCCCGTTCGCCGGGGCGGCGGAAGGCCACCAGCTCGGCAACGCGCGGGCCCTGGAGAAAGCGGGCGCCGCGGTCGTTCTCGAGGAAAAAAATTGCACGGCTGCGGTCTTGGCCGAGACCATCCTCGGACTGGCCGCGGACAGGGGCGCGATCGCGGCCGTCGAGTCGAAGCTCGCCGCCCTCCGGCGACCGGGCGCCGCGGACCGGATCGCCCGGCTCTGCCTGGATTTGATGGACCGGACCGACGGGGAGGATTGACGTGGTCAAGCAAAGTTACCGAAAGCTCAAGCGGATCCACATGGTCGGAATCGGCGGAACGGGCATGAACGGCATCGCCGAGGTCCTCCTGAACCTCGACTACGCGATCAGCGGATCGGACATCCAGGAGAACGAAGCGACCCGCCGCCTGGCCAAGCTGGGCGCGACCGTCCACATCGGCCACCGGGCCGAATCCGTCCGGGGAGCCGACGTCGCCGTCATCTCCTCGGCCATCCGCGAGGACAACGTCGAAGTCCAGGAAGCCAAGGCCCTTAAAATCCCCGTCATCCCCCGGGCCGAGATGCTGGCCGAGCTGATGAGGATGAAATACGGGATCGCGGTCGCCGGCTCCCACGGGAAGACCTCGACGACCTCCATGATCGCCCAGGTCCTCGAGGCGGGCGGTTTCGACCCGACCATCATCGTCGGCGGCCGGCTCAACACGATCGGCGCCAACGCCAAGCTCGGGGGGGGCGATTTCATCGTCGCTGAGGCCGATGAGAGCGACCGCTCGTTTCTCTACCTGTCTCCGCACATCGCCGTCCTGACCAACATCGACGAGGAGCACCTCGACCAGTACAAGGATATCGAGGAGATTCAACAGACCTTCGTCAATTTCGCCAATAAGGTCCCCTTCTACTGTCCGGTCGTCATCTGCCTGGACGACCCGAATCTCCAGAGCCTCATCCCCCGAATTGAGCGGAAAATCATCAGCTACGGGTTCTCGGCCCAGGCCGATTTCTTCGCCCGCGACCACGCCTTCGATGGATTCACCAGCAGCTCGTCCCTCTTCCACAGGGGCCGGAGGCTGGGGACGCTCCGCCTCAGCGTCCCCGGCAAGCACAACATCCTCAACGCCATGGCCGCAGCCGCCGTCGGCCTGGACATCGACATCCCCCTCGACGTCATCCTCAAGGCCCTCGAGTTCTACCCGGGAACGGGGCGCCGCTTCGAGCTCAAGAAGGAGATCGGAGAAACCATGATCATCGAGGACTACGCTCACCATCCGACCGAGATCCGGGCGACCCTCGAGGCGGCCAAACGAGGCTGGCCGCGCCGGGTGGTGGCCGTCTTCCAGCCCCACCGCTTCACCCGGGTCGCGGCCCTGATGACCCAGTTCGCGACGGCCTTCAACCAGGCCGACGTCGTCGTCATGACCGAGGTTTATGCGGCCGGCGAGGACCCCATCCCGGGCGTGACCGGCAAGGCCCTGTTCGAAGAGACGCGCCGGCTGGGACACCGCGATGTCCGGTTCGAGGCCGACCTCAAACGACTCCCGGAGCTGGTGGCCGGGATCGCCGGGCCCAAGGACATCATTCTTATCATGGGGGCGGGCAACATCAGCCAGATCATTCCCGGCCTGATCGAGCGTTTGGAGGCGCGAGGATAGCAGGATGAACGCGACGGCTCCTCATCCGATCACTCGTTGGGAGGACGCCCTCCGCGTCGGCCCCTCCCACTTCCAGCGGGGCGAAGTCCGGGGCCGGGTCAAGAGAGCCCAGCGCCGGATCCTGCTCCGGCCCAAACACGTCGCGCTCTCGGTCCTGGCCGTATCGGCCGTCCTGTTCGGGCTGAGCCGGGCCTACCTGTTCTTGATCGGCTGGAGCGTTTTCACAACCCAGACCGTCCTCCTCGACTGCCGGATCGAATCCGCCCGGACGGAACTCGAGGCGGCCTTGGCCGACTGCCGATTGGGAAACCTCCTTCTCCTCGACATCGCCCGCCTCAAGGAGGCGCTCGAGCGGCACCGCTGGGTCCGGGAGGCCGTCATCCGCAAGGACTTCCCCTCGACGCTGAGGATCGAGATCCGCGAGCGCCGTCCGGCCGCCCTCCTCGGCTCGGCGGGCGGGCTGCGGCTCATCGACCGGGACGGCGTCATCCTCGAAGACGCGGCCGCGCCGGACCGGACGGACTTGCCCTTCTTCCGGGACGACGGCGGGTTTCAGACGAACGCCGCGGAAAAGCTCGAGCTGGCCTGGTCCTGCCTCGACAGCCTCGGACCGGACGAGCGGGAGCGGGTCGAAAGCCTGGACCTCTCCGAGTTCGGAAAAGTCGTCCTCACCCTCAAGGGGAACCCGACCCGCCTCATCCTGGGAGCGGACCGGTTCCGGGAAAAGCTCGCGCGCTATCTGGAGGCCGAGGCTTGGCTGAAAATCGAGCTCGGAGAGCTCGAGTATGTGGACCTGCGTCTTTTCGAGGACCTCATGACCGTGAAGCAGGTCCCCGTCATCCAGGAGACGCCGGCGGCGGCGATTCTCCCCACTTCCTCGAAGGAGGCCGATTGATGCCTAAGAACAATTATCTGTTCGGAATCGACATCGGGACCCGGAAGGTCGCCGCCGTCATCGCCGAGATCACCGAGGACCGCAAGATCGAGGTCATCGGGATCGGGACCGCCGAGTCGCGCGGGCTCCGCAAGGGGGTCGTCGTCAACCTCGAGGCGACCACGGCCGCCGTCAAAAAAGCCCAGGAAGAGGCCGAGCTGATGGCCGGGGTCGAGATGGACTCCGCCTTCATCGGGATTTCGGGGGCCCACATCAAGAGCTTCAACAGCCGGGGGGTCGTCGCCGTCTCGGGCAAAAACCGGGTCATCACCCGGGAGGACATCCGCCGCGTCATCGATCAATCCAAGGCCGTCTCCATCCCGCCCGACCGGGAGATCATCCACACCCTCCCCCAGGAGTTCGTCGTCGACGAGCAGGACGGCATCAAGGACCCGCTGGGCATGAGCGGGATCAAGCTCGAGGTCAACGTCCACATCGTGACCTCGGCCATCACCTCGGTCCAGAACCTGCGCAGCTCGCTCGAGCGGGCCGAGGTCGACGTCCAGCAGATCATCCTCAACCAGATCGCCACCGCCGCCGCCGTCCTGACCCACGACGAGCGCGAGCTCGGCGTCGGGCTGGTCGACATCGGGGCCGGCACGACCGAGGTCGCCATCTTCGAGCGCGGCAGCCTCTGGTACACGTCGATCATCCCGATCGGCGGCGACAACTTCACCAACGACATCGCGGTCGGGCTGCGGACGCCCATTCCCGAGGCCGAAAAGATCAAGAAGAAGTTCGGCTGCGTCGCTTCGCCCACCCTGGACGAGCAGGAGACGATCGACGTCCCGGCCGTCGGGCGCGGCCGCAAGCCGCGCGTCCTGTCCCGCCAGCTCCTGGCCGACATCATCCAGCCCCGGGCCGAGGAGATCTTCCGGCTCGTCGACAACGACATCAAGCGGATGGGCTACGAGAAGTCCCTCAACTCGGGGATCGTCCTGACCGGCGGCACGGCCCTGCTGGAGGGTCTCGAGGAGGTCGCCGAGGAAATCTTCGACCTCCCGGTCCGGCGCGGCGACCCGAGCGGGGTCAGCGGGCTCATGGACCGGGTCAGCACGCCCGACTACGCGACGGCCGTCGGGCTGATCCTCACCGGCTACAACCAATGGCAGGATAAGGGCCTGTCCAAGGATCGCAAGAAAGGCGCCTGGGCCAGGGTCAAAGACTGGTTCAAAGAGGCATAAGGAGGCAACCATGACCGACACGATCACGAAACTCAAATTTCAACTCGTCGACGAGAACCTCGCGGCCAAAATCCGGGTCATCGGCATCGGAGGCGGCGGGGGGAACGCCGTCAACCGGATGATCGAGGCCGGGATCAAGGGCGTGGAATTCATCGCCGTCAACACGGACCTGCAGGCCCTCCAGGCAAACCGGGCGGACAAGAAGGTCCAGATCGGGGCCAAGCTGACCAAGGGCCTCGGCTCGGGCGGCCGCCCCGAAATCGGCCGGCAGGCGGCCATGGAGGACACCGAGCTTCTGATCGAGATCCTCCACGGATCGGACATGGTGTTCCTGACGACGGGCCTGGGCGGCGGGACCGGGACCGGCGCGACGCCCATCCTGGCCAACCTGGCCGCCGAGATGGATATCCTGGCCATCGCCATCGTGACGCTTCCCTTCGAGTTCGAGGGCAAGATCCGGGCCCGCCAGGCCGAGGCCGGACTGGGAGAGCTCAAGTCGGCCGTCGATACGGTCATCTCCATCCCCAACGAGCGGCTCCTCCAGACGGTCAACCTCAACACCTCGATCCAGGACGCCTTTAAAATGGCCGACGACATCCTCCGCCAGGCGGTCCAGGGGATCTCGGACCTGATTACCAAACCGGGGCTGATCAACCTCGACTTCGCCGACGTCAAATCGGTCATGAAGGGGATGGGCATGGCCTTCCTGGGGACGGGGATCGCCTCGGGCGAGAACCGGGCCGTCGACGCCGCCCAGAAGGCCATCTCCTCGCCGCTCCTCATCGACACCTCGATCGAAGGCGCCCGGGGCATTCTGATCAACATCACCGGCGGCAAGGACCTCGCCCTGAGCGAGGTCTCCAAGGCCGCCGCGCTCATCCACGGCCTGGCCCATGCCGACGCCAACATCATCTTCGGGACGGTCATCGACGAGACCATGAAGGACCTGACCAAGGTCACCGTCATCGCGACCGGGTTCGAGACGGCCCGGGCCGTCGAGGACGAGGCGGAGGAGGACTTCCGGCAGGCGGCCGCGGCGACGCCGCCGCCCTTCCCGGTCAGGAGGGAGACGCCTCCCTACCTCTTCGAGCCGAGGGGCAGCGCGCCGGCCTGGACGCCTCCGGCCTGGGAAAATCAGTTCGAGCGCTACGAAACGCCCGCATTCATCCGCCGGTCCCGGCAGACGGCCCTCCGGAAGAATCCGTCATGACCCAGGCCGACCTCGTCATCCGGGACTGCGCCGAGCTCCTCACCTGCCGCGGCCCCCTGCCCAAGCGGAAGGACGCGCTCCGCGACTGCGGCTCCATCGAGAATGGCTGGATCGCATCCCTCCAGGGCCGGATCGTGTTCGTAGGCAGCGAGCCGGAATTCCGGAACGAGGTCGTCGCCGGGGACGAGATCGACTGGATCGACGGGCGGAATCTCATCGCCCTGCCCGGATTCGTGGACAGCCACACCCACCTTCCCTTCGCGGGCGACCGGGTTCGCGAGTTCGGGCTGCGCCTCCAAGGCTGGACTTACACTCAGCTCGCCGAGCAAGGGATGGGAATCCGGACGACGGTCGCGGCGACCCGGGCCGTCTCGCGCGACGAGCTGGCCGGCCTCTGCCTCAAGCGCCTCGACCGGATGCTCCTCCACGGGGCGACGACCGTCGAGGCCAAGAGCGGCTACGGGCTCAACTTCGACGATGAAATCAAGCAGCTCGAAGTCCTGGCCGAGGTCAATCGCCTCCATCCGATCGACGTCGTTCCGACCTTCATGGGCGCCCACGACATCCCGGCCGAGTACCGGGACCGGACGGACGCCTATCTCGATTTTCTGATCGACCGGCTCATGCCGGCCGTCCAGGTGCGTCGGCTGGCCGATTTCTTCGACGTCTTCTGCGAGCGGGGCGTCTTCAGCCTCGAGGAAACGCGCCGCTTGGTCGAGGCCGCCCAGCGGGCCGGGTTCGGAATTAAAATTCACAGCGACGAATTCACCGCTCTTGGAGCGACCGAGCTCGCGGCCGAAGTCGGGGCCGTCTCGGCCGAGCACCTCATCCAAATTACGCCGGACGGAATTCGCGCCTTGGCGGGCAGTCCAACCGTCGCCCTTCTCCTGCCGGGAGTTCCTTTCTTCCTGATGCTCGACAAGCGGCCTCCGGCCCGCGACCTGATCGACGCCGGGGCCGCCCTCGCCCTGGGCTCCGATTTTAACCCCGGAAGCTCCATGGTCAGCTCGATGCTTTTTGTCCTCCAGCTCGGCGTGTTCACGCTCCGGCTGACGGTCGAGGAGGCCATCAACGCCTGCACGGCCAACGCCGCCTGCGCCGTCGGCCGCCAGGCCGAAATCGGGAGCCTCGAACCGGGAAAGAAAATGGACGTCATCCTCTGTGAGGTTCCGAGCCGCGCTCATCTCGTTTACGAGCTCGGTCCGAACCCGGTCCGCCACGTCGTCAAGAACGGACGCCTGGTCGTCCGGGACGGCCGGCGGGTCTGACGCCTCAGAGTCGCTTCATCCCCTTCTCAGAGCCCTCTTCCGGAGATCACATCATCCGTTCCGTGGTTCGTCCAACGTCGCGCCTAACGGGCGGCGAAGCCGTACCGTTCAGGCGCTGGTTCGGGCTTCCTATTTCCTCAGCAACATGAGATCAAAAAGATCGGTTCCTGCCGCCGCCTTGACGACTGTGCTCTTCTCCACCATTTCCGAGAGGATGTCCTTCAGTCGGTGAACCATCACTCCGGCTTGTCTCAACAGGTCAAGTTCCTCTTCGTGTTTGACGGTTCCGACGACAAGTTCCTTTGTCCAGGAGCCCACACAAAGGGAATTCCGCAGTTCCGCCTTGCGGGGTGTGTTGAACTTGGCCTCGGCCCATTCATGCACGCCCTGCGTCAACTGCGCCACATCTCGCTTCTTCGCGTTGTTAGGGCCGATGCCCGTCTCCTTCCTGATGGCCGCAGGCACTTTTGTGATGTAGGAGATGGGGTTGATGGAAATTGTAACCTCGATATGCCGGCACTCGTGCTTTCCGTCGGGGAGTGGCCGAATCGCTAGGATGTCGATTTCATCAACTCCGACTTTGATTCCCCGAATAGTGAAGTAACCGTTTCGGTTCAGCCACTCCTCTACGACTTCTTCACCGAGTAGGGACATGATTCTTCCTTTTCATTCTGCCCGAACATATATTAGATGGGTCCACATAAGATGCAATAATCTTGTACGTTGTCCGTATAAGACATCTACCGATTTCTTACCGAAGAATCGATAAAAACTCTCCTTTCAACGACTTGCTGCCCATCCGGCCATTTATTTGCATATTCTGGTCGAATCCGGCCAGTGATTCTGGTTCAAAATGGCCACTGATTCCGGTTGAAAGCGGCCACCGATTCTGGTCCAAAACGGCCACTTTTCGGCCGGGGCCAGAATCTTCAAAAAGCGAAGCGGCGCTGGATAACTTAATGCTGGTCGGCGAGGAGGGGGTGCTGATGTTGACGATGCCAACTGGCTGAAGGCCGAGTGATTTTGCGATGGCTGGTTGGATGACGCTACTGGTTGCCCCAGTGTC
>JALHUR010000442.1 GCA_022867325.1 Candidatus Aminicenantota bacterium
GGCTCAGGGTTAACCCTGAGCAAGCCCCGGCATTCATGCCGGGGAGTCGAAGGGTCGACTCGGCGAGCTTCTTGAAGGCTTCGAACCCGACGATCGTGCTCTCGGTGTCCGGATGAAAGATGAAAAAATCCGGGTCCTGGGCCATGGACTCGAAGAGGAGGTTGAAATCCTTGTTCAGGGCCCAACCGATCGAGGCGCGGACGGTCCGTTCCACGGCCGCCCGATCGGCGTCCTTCGGGGCGTCTGCGGGCAGGCTCCGGTCTCGGCCGGCGGCGGCCAGCAGGCAAAAGAGGAAGAGAATCAGAACGATTATGGGCAGGATTTTTTTCATGGGCTGGATAGCTCCGTCCTGAAAGTCAGCCGATTTCGTGCCAGGATCGTTCCCTAATGGCGAGGCCTAAGAACGTAAAAGAACTTATCTTTGGGGGGCCTGTTCGAAAAAGAGAGCCCGAGTCTGACATAAGAGGGGGTTGACATGCGGCGGTCTATTTAAGAGCGGCGGTGGAGAAGATAGACGAAGAAGGGCGCGCCCGCGGCCGCGGTGATGATCCCGATCGGAAGCTCGGTCGCCGGGAGAAGGGAACGGGAGGCCAAGTCGCAGAAAATGAGGCAGACCCCGCCGGTCAAGGCCGAAAAGGGAAAGAGATGACGGTGGTCCGGGCCGATCCAGATCCGGACCCAGTGGGGGACGATGAGCCCGACGAAGCCGATGATGCCCGAGACGGAGACCGCCGAGGCGGCCAGGATCGTGGCCAGGACCAGGAACCCGCCCCGGACCCGGTCGACCGGGCAGCCCAGCGAGCGGGCCGTTTCGTCGCCGAGGGAGAGGAGGTTCATGTCGCGGGCCAGCCATTGGGCGACCAGGAGGCTGGCCAGGACATAGGGAGCCACGACGCCGACCTGGTTCCACTCGGCCAGGGCGAAGCTTCCCAACAGCCAAAACACGGCCTGCTCGAAGGAATCGGTCCGCAGGAAAAGGAGAAAGGAGGTCAGGGCCGAGGCCAGCGCTCCGAGCGCGATCCCGGTCAGGAGCAGGGTCTCGACCTTGAGGACGCCGCGCCGCCGCGAGAGGAGGTAGATAAAGGAGACGACCAACAGCCCCGACACGAAAGCGAACAGGCTTTGGGCCGAGAAGGCGGCGAAGGAGACGCCGAGGCCGAGTTGGATGGCCAGGACAGCCCCGAACGACGACCCCGACGAGACGCCCAGGACGAATGGATCGGCCAGCGGGTTCTGGAAAAATCCCTGGAGAATGGCTCCGGCCAGGGCCAGGCCCGCGCCGACGAAAAAGGCGAGGAGGGCCCGGGAGAGGCGGAGGTCGACGACGATGACGGCCAAATCCCGATCGCCCTTGCTGACGAGGCGCCAGAGATCGGACAGGCCGGTCGGGACGGGGCCGATAAGAAGGGAGGTGAGGAATCCAACCAGGCCGAGGACGATCAGCCCCGCGAGAAGGATCGTTCGTCTTTTGCGAGCCGTCATGGCTCCGATCCTTGAAGGGCGGGATGGAGGATGAGGACAAGCTCTTCAAACGCGTCGACGAGGCGGGGCCCGAACCGGCTCGCTTTGTTCTCGTCGAGAAAACTCATCCGCCCGGCGGCCACGGCCCTCAAGTGCTTGAGCCGCGGCTCGGTCCGGAACCAAGCGGCCGCGCGTTCGAAGTCCGCCTGGGTCTTGGCCATAATGACGACGACATCCGGGTCCCGATGGAGGATCTCTTCCCGGCCGAGGAGGACCCACTTCTTGGGGATTCCGGCGGCGATGTTGACGGCGCCCGCCCTTTGGATCAGGGCGTCGAGGAAACTCTCCCGGCCGCAGGTCCATAGGCCCTGGCCCTGGAGGCTCAGGAAGACCTTTGGCCTTTCAGCGCGGCCGCGCAGGAACGCTTCGACCGCCTTGATCCGGGCGTCGAGCGCCGCGGCGTGGGCGCGGGCGGCCTCCTCGCTCCCCGTAACGAGGCCGATCTTCCCGATCGTTTCGAGCAGCGATTCGAGCGAGGTCGCCGGCTCGAGGCTGAAGACGGGAAGGCCGAGGCTCCGCATCTTGCCGAGGGTCCGGACCGGATTCCCCCGGAAAGCCAGGATCAGGTCGGGCTTGAGGGCGCTGATCTTTTCGAGGCTGGGATCGACGAGTCCGCCGACCTTCTCCTTCGCCAAGGCGCCGGCCGGATAATCGCAGTAGCGGGTCACACCGACGATCCGATCCTCGAGGCCGAGCGCGAACAGGATCTCCGTGACGTTCGGGGCCAACGAGACGATGCGCCGGGGCGGCGGCCCGATCGTCCATTCATGACCGAGGTCATCTCTGATTGCGCGGGACTGGCCGGCGGGGAGGGCCGAGACACCGAGCGCCAGGGCGAACAGAAGCGCGACCTTCCTCACTTGCATGGGGCGTCCTCGTCGGGCGGGATGAGCGAGACTTCGGGAAGCGAGGTGCGGGCGTTCCGGCGGACGTCGACTTCGGCTCCGAAGACGTCGCGGATGAGTTTCCGGGTCACCAGTCGGCGCGGCGGGCCCTGGGCGGCCAGCCGGCCTTCCTTGAGAAACAGGAGCCTGTCCGAAAACAGGACGGCCAGGTTGATGTTGTGCTCGGCGCAGAGGATGGCCGTCCCCTTTTCGCGCCGGAGGAGGCGCAGGATGCGGTAAACCTCGAGCTGGTAGGCGACGTCGAGGTGGGTGCTGGGCTCGTCCAGGAGGAGGAGCGGGGCGTCCTGGGCCAGGGCCCGGGCGATGTGGACGCGCTGGCGTTCTCCCCCGCTCAACCGGCCGAGCGGCTTGGCGCGGAGGTGTCCGATCCGGGCCAGGTCCATGATCTCGTCCAGGAAACGGGATTCCACGGCGGAGACGCGGCCGAACCGGCCCAGGTGGGCGTATCGGCCCATCAGGACGACCTCCTCGACCGTGAAGGCGAACGAGGCGTCGGGGAACTGGGGAACGTAAGCGATGGAGCGGGCCATGAGACGCGGGCCGAGGCGGCTCGCCTCCCGGCCTTCGACCGCGACCGAACCCTCGATCCGCGGGATCAGACGGAGGATGGCCTTGAGCAGGGTCGATTTCCCCGAGCCGTTCGGCCCGAGGACCGAGATGAACTCGCCCCGCCCGAGCGCGAAGGAGATCCCCTTGATGACGGGGCCTTCGCCGTACCCCGCCTCGAGGCCGCGGACGTCGAGGATGGACACAAAAGCGGTTATTCGTAGACTAAAATTTCGACTCGCCGGTTCAGAGCCCGGCCCTTGGCCGTGGCGTTGTCGGCGACGGGGGCGCTGCTGCCGAAGCTGATGACTTCTATCCGGTGAAGAGGAATGTGGTGCTTTTTGTAGAGGTAGTCCTTCACCGCCTCGGCCCGCTTTTGGCCCAGGATCAAATTCCATTCCGCTTCGCCCGTGCTGTCGGTGTGGCCCTGGATTTCGATATAGACGCCCTTGTTCTCGGCGATGAGCGCTTCGACGAATTTGTCCAGGGTCGCTTGGGCTTCGGGGCCCAGCGCGTAGCTGTCAAACCCGAAATTGGCCCCCTTGCTTCGGTCCGTCTCGCGGAGGATAAGTGTTCCCCGCACCGATTTTTTGATCTCGTCGATCTGGCCGCCCACGGCTTTAAGCCGCGAATCCTGCTGGGCGA
>JALHUR010000443.1 GCA_022867325.1 Candidatus Aminicenantota bacterium
ATATCCCCTCAACGAGTCCATGATCAGCGTCCCGGCCGGGGCCACGGTCACGAAGATCTACCCGAGCAAGGTCCGTCTCCGGCTCGAACGAACCCAACAAGCCGCCATGGAGATCGTCCCCGAGCTCATCGGCGCGCTCCGAGACGGACTCCGGATCGAGCGGGTCGAGGTCTTTCCGGCCACGGTCGTGGTCAAGGGCCCCGAGAACCGGATCAAGAAGAAGGACCGGGTCCGGACGACGCCGATCGACATCTCGGCTTTCACCCAATCGAACGAAGTCGAGGCCGACCTCATCCTCCCCCACCCGGACCTGCGTCCGGCTTCCTCCCAGACGCGGGTCAAGGTCCGCATCATCATCGGTCCGCTCGAAGCGCCGCCCGCCGACGGAAAGATAAAGATTAAGTAAGGATTGATCGCGTCCATGGCCAAGCTGTTCGGGACCGACGGTATCCGGGGCGTCGCCGGAAAATTTCCGCTCGATCCCGTATCCTGCCGAATCCTGGGTTCGGCCCTGGTTCGCCTCCTCGAGGAACGCGGGCGCGGCCGCCGCGTCCTGATCGGCCGCGACACGCGGGAATCAGGCGACTGGATCGAACTGGCCTTGATCGCCGGGATCAAGGCGGCGCGCGGGGAATCGGCCCTGGCCGGCGTCATCCCCACCTCGGCCGTCTCTTTCCTGGCCCGCAAGCATCGGTTCGCGGCCGGGATCGTCATCTCCGCGTCCCACAACCCGTTCCGCGACAACGGCATCAAGATCTTTTCGCCAGAAGGCCTCAAGATCCCCGACGACTGGGAGAATGTCATCGAGGCCGCGATCCGGTCCAAAAAGGATCCGGCGGCCGACGTTTCGGAAGAGGGGCCCCGCCCCCTGCCCGATCCGTCCTACGGCGAGGACTATGTCGAATTCCTCAAGACCCGCCTCTCGCTCAAGTTCCCGTTCCCCTTCAAGATCGCCATCGACTGCGCCAACGGCGCGGCCTCGGCCTATGCGCCCCGAATCTTCAAGGAGCTCGGGTTCGAAGTCGTTTCCCTCCATTGTTCTCCCGACGGCCGGAACATCAACCAAGATTGCGGCTCCCTCCACCCCGAGCGCCTGGCCGAGAAAGTCCTGGAAACGAAGGCCGCGATCGGGATCGCCTACGACGGGGACGCGGACAGGGCCGTCTGGGCCGACGAGACCGGCGCCGCCCTCAACGGCGACCACACTCTGTTCGTCTTGGCGCAACGCATGAACGAGAAAGGCCGGCTGGCCTCGCGGCAGGTCGTGGCCACGACCATGAGCAACATGGGTCTGGAGGCGGCTTTGGAACGGATGGGGATCCGTCTCCTCCGGACGCGGGTGGGCGACAAGTACGTGTTCGAGGAAATGGTCAGGTCCGGCTCCAACCTGGGCGGCGAGCGGTCGGGCCATACGATCCTCCTCGACGACGGGCCGACCGGAGACGGCATCCTGACCAGCCTCCGGATGATCGAGGCCATGGTCAAAACCAGCCTCCCCCTTTCGGCCCTTACGGCCGGCTTCGAGGAGTATCCCCAAATCCTCCTCAATGTCCGCGTCAAAGAGAAGATACCCTTCGAAGAGATCGTCGAAATCCGGGCCGCGGTCCAGAAGGTCGAGAGGGCGCTCGCCGATTCCGGCCGCCTCGATCTCCGCTACTCGGGGACCGAATCCGTGGCCAGGATCATGGTCGAAGGCCGGGATAAAGCCGAGATCGAACGCCTGGCCCAGGACTTGGCCGTGGTCATCTCCGACCGCCTGGGCTGAGACAAGGAGAACACGATGCGTCTCGCCGTCAACATCGACCATTTCGCCACCCTCCGCCAGGCCCGCCGGACCGACGAACCCGAACCTGTCCTGGCCGCGCTCCTGGCCGAGCAGGCCGGCGCCTGCGGGATCGTGACCCACCTGCGGGGCGACCGCCGCCATATCCAGGACCGGGACCTCCGGCTGCTGAGGGCCGTCCTTAAAACCAAGCTCAATCTCGAGATGGCGGCGACGGCCGAGATGAAGGCGATCGCCCTGGAAGTCAAGCCCGACGTCGTCTCTCTCGTTCCCGAGCGGCCCGAAGAGCTGACGACCCAGGGCGGCCTCGACGTCACCGCCCGGCGCCGGGAGCTCGGCCCGTTCATCAAGGCCCTGGGGAAGGCCGGCATCCGGGTCAGCATCTTCATCGATCCTTCTTCGGTCCAGATCAAAACCGCCGGCGAGCTCGGCGTTGACTTGATCGAGATCAATACGGGCCTGTACGCGGACCTCAAGCCCGGCCCGGCCCGGGACAAGGCTCTGGCCGGCGTCCGGGCCGCGGCCGCCCTCAGCCGCAAGCTCGGCCTCGAGGTCCATGCCGGCCACGGCCTGGACTACCGGAACGTGGCGCCCATCGTCGCCGTTCCGGAGATCGAGGAGCTCAGTATCGGGTTTTCGATCGTGGCCCGGTCGGCCATTGTCGGCGTCCAGGCCGCAGTCCGCGAGATGAGAGCCCTGATCGAAGTCCGATGAGCCTCCGGATCGACCTCGACCGCCTCCACAAGGACCTCGAGGACCTCGGCCAGCTCGGCCGGGATCCCAGGGGCGGCGTCAGCCGGCCCTCTTTCAGCCGGGCCGACCTCGAGGCCCGGGACTGGCTCAAGGGAAGGATTAGAGAAGCGGGCCTCGAGCTGCGCGAGGACGGGGCTGGGAACATCTTCGGCCGCCTGCCCGGAGCCGGCCGGGTCGTCATGGCCGGCTCCCACCTCGACACCGTCGTCAACGGCGGGATGTTCGACGGGGCCGTCGGGGTGCTGGCCGCCCTCGAGTGCCTGCGCCGGGTCAAGGAGGAAGGCCTGGCCCCCGTGAAAACAATGGAGGTCGCGTCGTTCACGGACGAGGAAGGCAACCTCGTCGGCGACTTCCTGGGCAGCCGGGCCTTCGCCGGCCTGATCGATCCTGACGCCCTCCGAGCCGGACAGACCTCGTTCGGGATGCCGTTGAAAGACATCCTGGCCGGGACCGCCTTCACGCCCGAAACGATCCTCGGGGCGAGCCGGGAACGGCCCGATCTCGAAGCTTACCTCGAGCTCCACATCGAGCAAGGCCCGGTCCTCGATACGGAAGACGTCCCGGTCGGGATCGTCGAGGCCATCGCGGGAAAATGCTGGCGCCTCTGCTCGTTCACGGGGCGGGCCGGCCACGCCGGGACGACGCCGTTCGAGCTCAGGCGGGACGCGTTCCTGGGGTTGGCCGATTTCGCCCCGAAGGCGACCCGGCTGGCGGCGGCCGAATACGAGGGAAGCATGGTGACGATCGGAAAAATAACGGCCCACCCCGGCGCCTTCAGCATCATCCCCGGCCAGGTCGATTTCAGCCTCGACGTCCGGAGCGTCTCCGCGGACGGGCTGGCGGGGCTGGAGCGCGCGCTGCTCACGCTCGCCGAAGACATCGCCGCGACCCGGGGCCTGGGCTTCGTCTCCAAGCTCATCGACAAAGCGGAGCCCGTCCGGATCCCGGCCCGGATCCAAGACCTTCTCAAAGAAGAGGCGAAAAAGCTCGGCTATGAAACGCTCTCGCTCCCGAGCGGCGCCGGCCACGACGCCCAAATGATCGCCTCCGTCTGCGAAGCCGGGATGATATTCATTCCCAGCCCGGACGGAATCAGCCATTCCCCGGAAGAGTCCGTCCGCTGGGAAGACCTGGACAAAGGCGCCAACCTTCTCCTCGCCGCCTGGCTCCGACTGGCCGGCTGACCGGCCCGCCAGATAAATCCCGACGGCTCAAGACAGAACAGCTGAATCGGACCATAGAAACGGGTCCTGTCGCGGCACACCCCCACCGTCCTCGCGAGACTCATCCTATAGCGGGACGCGACTGAGCGTACTGCACGGTGCCCGGTTCTCGGCCCGGGCCGACCAGGACGAAGCCGGACCGCTCAAGGGCTTTGACCGAACCGGCGTTCCCGGGAAACGTGTGGGCGATGACGCGCGTGACGCCGGCCGTCGCAAAAGCCCGTGCGACGAGGGCGCGGACGAGTTCGGTCGCGAACCCGCGACCCTGGAAGCCGGGCAGGATGGAATAACCGACTTCGACGGTTCCGTCGGCGCTCGGCGGTCCATAGTAGCCGCCCGCTCCTAATAACGTGGCCGGCCGGCCTTCGCCGGCGCGCTCGACCGCATACCAGCCGTACCATCCTGCCGCCTCGGGATTCTCGGCAAGACGGGCACGGAAGAACTCGATGGCCGTCCGATCGTACTCGCCGGGCGGCCAGCCTTCAGGAACCTGCGCGCCAAGCAGAGCCGCGAGCTGCGAGGGCGATTCGAGCTCGGCGTCAAGATGATCGATGGCCGCGGCCAACAGGTCGAGGCGCTCGGTCCGAATCATAAGCATGGACGTTAGGTTTCGATTTAAGAATAAAACCGCCATGGGATTATGTCAACGACCGCGCCTGAGATCGAGCCGTTCCTCCGCCGTTTCAGGACGCATTTCGGGAAGATCTCCCGGCCTTTTGCCTTGACTTCAGGAGAATTGCGAAATAGTCTGGTAACGATCAGGCGGCTTAGCGGCCGCGGAGACAGCCATGACGAACGGGATCCCGGGAATTCTTCGTTCTGCGATCAAAGCCCGTCTTAAAGCGAAAACGCTAGGCGTGTGTTCGGTCCTCGTCAGCGCGATCGTGTTCGCGACGGGCGTGTTCGGCGGCGACCGCCGGAGGGCCGAACAATACGAGATGCTGGCCGCGCGGATCCGGCAATTTTTCGTCACCCGGTTCTGGGTCGCCGACAAGGGGCATTTCGCCGAATACTATCACCCGCAGCGAGGCTTCATTTCGAGCCACGGCCTGACCAACGTGAACTGGGCCTCGATCGCCCTGGAGGCGGCGACGCCCGAACAGCGTGATATCCTCTGGCCGACGCTCATCGGGGAGCGGCGCTTCTATTACGGCGGGATGCCGACGGGCATCGCGACGCTGCCGGAGACTTATGAGGACTGGGAATTCAGCCATCCCAGGCGGCACGACCTGGCCGCGATGGGGCGCGTCTGGTACCTGGATGCCCAGGCGCGAGCGCGGATGGGCGACGCCGAGGGACTTCTCGACGGCATCCGGAAGGTCAGTGAGGCGGGCCGCGAAAACGGCTACTATTGGCGCGAGAGATACCAGCCCGACGGCAAGGGAGGGGTCGGTGCGGCCGGACCCAACACCTACTGTGAGTATCCGGCCAACCTAATCCGTATCTTCCAGCGCTTCCTGTTCGGCGTGGATATGCGGCTTGACGGCTCGAAGGCTAAAGCAAGCTTAGCGCCGTCGGTTTCTTGGAACAAGTCCTATCCACCATGAGCGGTGGCCGGAGGAAAAGCATTTCTCCCCGACTCTCGTTTTCGAGTACAATAGTCCTCTGGTATTTCAAGTATCAAATCTCAATCTCGAAGGAGGTTTTGAATGATAATTCTTCACGGCAAGCCGCGGTTTCGCGCCGCGCTCATGGCTTTTCTCATCCTCGCCCCCGCCCTCATCCTGATCGCCCAACCCGCTAAAAAAATCCAGCGTGTCCACTCGACCGACCCCGAGCTCCGGCTCAAAGGATACGCCCAGTACCTGGACATGAAGCAGGCCTCCAAGTTCAAAGACCTCAAGTGGCAGTACCTGGGCCCTAAGAACGTGAGCGGCCGCGTCACCGACGTCGCCGTGGTCGCCCCCAAGGGCCGCAACTACACCATGTACGTTGCGACCGCCTCGGGCGGCGTCTGGAAGACGGCCAACGAAGGCACGACCTTCGCGCCCGTCTTCGAACAGGCGCCCTCCATGGCCATCGGCGATATCGCGATCGCCCCCTCCAACCCGGACATCGTCTGGATCGGGACGGGCGAACCCAACATCTTCCGCTCCTCGCAGGCCGGGATCGGAGTCTATAAATCCAGCGACGCCGGCAAAACCTGGACTCCCATGGGCCTGGCCGGGACTTACACGATCCCCCGGATCGTGATCCACCCGACGAACCCCGACGTCGTCTACGTCGCGGCCGCGGGTCACGAATGGACCGACAATCCCGACCGCGGCGTCTACAAAACGACCGACGGCGGCAAGACCTGGGCCAAGCTCCTCTACATCAACGAGAAGACGGGCATCAACGACCTGGTCATGGACCCGACGAATCCCGACATCCTCTATACCTCGACCTGGCAGCGCATCCGCAGGAAGTGGAACGACCCGCGGAACTTCCCCGACTATACGGGGAGCGGGATCTACAAGACGACCGACGGCGGCAAGACCTGGAATCCCATCAATACCGGCCTTCCCGAGCCGCGCTTCCGCGGACGGATCGGGATCGACCTGTGCCGGACCAAGCCCAATGTTCTCTACGCCTTCATCGACAACTACGAGAAAGGCCGCGACGCGACCGACGAGGAGAAGCGCAATTCCTACGGCCTTCCCTCGGCCGGGTTCATCAAGGGTGCCACGGTCTACCGCTCGGACAATGCCGGCGAGAACTGGACCCAGACAAGCGGACTGACCGACCAGCAGAAGCAGTACATGATGCGGCACTCCAACACCTACGGCTGGGTATTCGCCCAGGTCCGGGTCGACCCCAACGACCCGAACACGGTCTACACGATGGGACTGTCGCTTCACGTTTCGACCGACGGCGGCAAGACCTTCAACCGAGTGCCGGGACCGGGCAGCGACCATCACGCCCTATGGATCGACCCCGACAACTCCAACTACATGCTCAAGGGGTTCGATCAGGGACTAGCCGTGTCCTACGATAAAGGAAAGAACTGGCGTTATTTCCGGGACAATCTCCCTGTCTGCCAGTTCTTCAACATCAACTACGACATGGCGACCCCCTTCAAGGTCTACGGTTCGATGCAGGACCACGGGAGTTTCCGGGCGGCCGTCGACCTCAGCCGGGGCCGCGACAAAGTCCCGACCCAGGAGTTCGAAAACGCGCCGGGCGGTGAAGGGTCCAACCATTTCATCGATCCCGACAATCCCAACCTCGTCTTTTCGGCCGGCTTCTACGGCACGATCACCCGAACCGACTACTCCAAGGGCGGAACTTGGTGGCAGAACTCCAAGGACCTCCTCCCCCAGCCCTATGAAAACGAGCCGCGCCTGCGCGGACAATGGCTGGCCCCCTTCATCCTCTCCCCGCATAATCCGGCCATCGTCTACCACGGCATGCAGTACGTGTTCCGCTCGCTCGACCGGGGCGACACCTGGGAAAAAATCAGCCCCGACCTGACGGCCTTCACTCCGAGCGAGGCGGGCGACATCCCCTACCACACGCTGTTCGCGCTGTCCGAGTCGCCGCTCAAGTCCGGGCTCGTCTATGCCGGGACCGACGACGGCCGCGTCTGGGTCACCAAGGACGGCGGCAAGGCCTGGGCCGAGATCACGGCCGGGCTCCCCGTCCAGAAGTGGGTGTCGCGGCTGGTGGCCTCGGAGTACGATATGGCCACGGTCTATATGACCCAGAACGGGAAGCGGGACGACGACTTCACGCCCTACGTCTGGAAGTCGACCGACTTCGGGAAGACCTGGATCGATATCGGAAAGGGAATCCCGCTCGGCCCGGGAAACGTCATCCGCGAGGATCCGGTCAATAAGGACATCCTCTATGTCGGAACCGACCTGGCCGTCTACGTGACGACGGACGGCGCCAAGACCTGGCAGGTGCTGGGCGCGAACCTCCCCACGTCCTACGTCCACAACCTCATCATTCATCCCCGCGACAACATGGTCGTCATCGCGACGCACGGCCGCGGTATGTGGGTCCTCGACGCCAACGGAATCAACAACAAGGACAAACAGCGCCGCTTCGACTATTTCGATGAGGATTAATTCCGGGGACACATCACTTAATTATTGAGCCGCGAGAGCGGGGATCGGACAAACAAAGGATCCCCGCCCCTCCGAAATTTCGCGCGGAATTTCGGCTCTGGTATAATCGAGGCATGACCCGCCGGAGATTCGGCCCTCTTGCGATCGGGAGCGGACTCCTTCTCCTGGCCGCCCTGTGGGCGGTAGAGCCGGGGCCCGGCCGTCCCCGCCTCTCTTCCCGCCCCTCCGCCTCCTACCAGGGCCGCTGGATGTGCGGCGATTTGCACCAGCACACGACCTACACGGACGGCGACAACCCGATTCGGACGGTCAACTACATGAATTACCGGTTCGGGCTCGACTGGTGGGCCAACGCCGAGCACGGCGGAGGGTGGATCAAGGACGGCTACGGCCCCATCCTGTCCCACGGCTTCGACACCGGCCAGTACGCCCGCTATTGGGACGACAGGCGCATTTATCCTCCGGGCAACATCCTCGGCGACGTATCCCGATCCCACGGGCACCGCAAGATGTGGCGGTGGCAGTCCATCCGCGACCATTCCTTCGCCGACATGTTCGCCGCCCGGTCCGTTTACAAGAAGCGCGTCCTCATCCAAGGGCTGGAGTGGAACGTCCCCGGCCACGAACACGCCTCGGTCGCCGTCCTGACCGGACAATTCGGCGCGGCTCCCAACGCCCGCGCCCTGGCCGCGTTCGAATACATGTTCGACAACTCCGACCGCGACCAGAGCGGAGGACGGGCCCAGGGCTGGACCAAGAGCCGGCTGACCGGGCACGCCAAGGCCATCGAAGCCGCCCGCTGGCTCCAGGCCAACCATCCCAACGCCGGCTGGCTCATCCCCGTCCATCCGGAGCATGAGAATCTGTGGCGGATCGAGGACTTCCGCGACCTCAATAACGCCGCTCCGAGCTATACCTTCGGGTTCGAGGGAATCTCCGGCAACCAGAAGACGGCCCGGATCGGCTATTCGAACCTCAAGGTCGGCCACGGGACTTACGGCGGGGCGGGGATTTTCACGGCTCAAATCGGCGGGCTTTGGGACGCCCTCCTCGGCGAAGGCCGCGCCTGGTGGCTGTTCACGAACTCCGATTTCCACTCGACCAAGGCGGCCTTCTGGCCGGGCGAGTACGGAAAAACCTGGACGTTCGTGGCCGACGCAAACGGCGACGGCTCCTACTCCGCCCAGGAGATCGTCGCCGCGCTCCGGGCCGGGACATCCTTCGTCGTCCTGGGCGATCTCATCAACGGCCTTGATTTCCGGGCCTCGACCGCGGCCGCCGAGGCGACCATGGGACAGACTCTCCGGGCGCGCAAAGGCGAAACCGTAAGGATCACGATCCGGTTCAAGAGCCCCGCCGTCAACAAGCACGGAGACGCCGTCGCCATCCACCACATCGACCTCATCTCCGGGACGGTCACGGGCCGGATCCGCCCGTCCGACCCCGCTTATAAAATCCCCTCCAACCCCGCGACGCGGATCAAGGCGACCTTCGACGGCGGCGATTGGATCGTGGATTCCGAGGGCTGGCTGACCATCGGCTATGACCTCAAGAACGCACAGGAAAGCGCCTACATCCGGCTGCGCGGGACCAACCTCCCTCCGGGGACGCTGTTCGAGACGGACGACAAGGGAAACCCGATCCTGGATTACGAAGCCGTGTCCAACCTCGGCATCGACGGCGAGACCGAGGCCTGGCGCGACCTGTGGTTCTACTCGAACCCGATATTTGTTAAGATCTGATAATCGGCATCAATACGAGCGCAGGAGGTGTCGGCGTGAGAAATCAAATATTGGCGATGGGAGTGGTCCTTTTTCTGTTCGCGCTCACAGCGGCGTCGCAGCCCGCGAATCCCCGCGTTTTGATAAAGACCGACTTGGGGACGATCGAGGTCGAGGTCGATCCGGTCAAGGCCCCGATCACGGCCGCTAATGTCCTCCGCTACGTCGACGCCGGGCTTTACGACGGGTCGTCCTTTTTCCGCGTCGTGACCATGCAGAACCAGCCCGCCAGCCCGGTCAAGATCGAGGTCGTCCAGGGCGGCGACGTCCCCGAGGAGAAATGTTTCCCGCCGATCGCCCACGAAACGACGGCCCAGACCGGCCTCCTCCATGTCGTCGGCGCGATCTCGATGGCCCGGGCCAAACCCGGGACGGCGACAGCGAGCTTCTTCATCTGCGTTGGCGACCAGCCCGAGCTCGATTTCGGAGGGCATCGCAACCCCGACGGCCAGGGCTTCGCCGCCTTCGGTCGGGTCGTGACCGGAATGGACGTCGTGCGCAAAATCCACCAAATCCCCTGCGAAGGCCAGTACCTAGCCGAGCCGGTTAAAATCCTCTCGATCACGCGGAAATAATCCGTCGGCAGCTTCGGAATTGTCTATGCGTCCGGTCTTGTGATATATAAATACTCTTTCGGCTTCGGAGAACGTCCTCAATAAGGAGTCGTCCATGGCCAAATTCGAAGGACTCAAGTGGGCCACCCAACAGCTCCGCTTCATGCTGACCGAAAAAACAGGGGAGCTCATGGCCGCCGACGCCAAGATCCCGGCCGTCTCCCGGTCCACCAACTATGCCATATTTCTCTGCTTCGAGGGCATCCGCTTCTATTGCAAGAAAGCAGCCTCGGGCGGGCTCGAAATCCTATTCTTCAACTGGCATAAGAACCTGGAACGCTTCCGGCGCGGGATGGCCTTCAACCTGGGCCGCGATCAGCAGGGCCTCGTCCCGAGCGTCGCCGAGCTCGAATCGCTGTTCATCGAGCGCTATTTCAAAGCGCCGGCTATGCGCCCCTTCCTGGAGGAGATGGCCGGGTTGGGCGCCCAGGGCTACCTGCGGCCTTTCACGGTCGACGAGGAGCAGTCCATCGGCGTCACCTTCCCCAACCAGCCCGCCATCCGCGCCCTGGCCTGCCGCTACGACCAGTACCTGGGCGAGCCGTTCTGCGGGGTCGTCATCCCCCACCTGGTCCGCGCCCTCGGCGTCAACAAGACGGGCTGGCTCAATCTCGGGATCAACTACCTGATCAGCATCAAGGCCATCGACGAGGCCAAGCGGATCGCGCCCGACGCCGCCGCCGCCCTCTTCCTCGACGACCGGCCGGACCGGCCGATCGAGGACCGCGAAATCACCGAGTGGGATTCCTCCTGCTGCCTGTTCGCCCTCAAGGACGGGACCGTGGTCAAGATCCCCGAGAGCCCCTTGATCCTGCCCTCGATCACCATCCAGGGCATCACGGCTATCCTGAAGGGCATGGGCGTCAAGGTCGAGGAGAGGCCCCTCAAGTACAGCGAGCTCCTCCGCCGCGTCAAGGCCGGCGAGTTGGTAGCGGCGGCCAGCGTCGGCACGGCCGGGATCCTCAATCGCTGCCAAAAGCTCATCCTCGTCGACGCCGCCCTCAACGTCGTCGCGACCCACGCGCCGGACGCGCAACACCCCCTCTACGCCAAACTCAGCGAGGCGCGGGACTATTACTGGAACATTTACAGGGAGCAGACCGCGCCGCCAGCCGGCATGACGCTCCACCGCTACGCGATCTGACCGATCAGCGGCCCGGCTTGGGCTTGACGATATAAGACTCTCCGGCCTTGGTCCGGAACTCGACGATCGTTTCCTCCGGCCGGTAGAGTTTGACCTTCTGGCCCGTTAACGTCACGTCGACCGGGACGTCGGTCAGAATCCGGCAGAACTTGCCGATCTTAGAGAGAACCCGGGCCTTAACCAAGCGGCCGCCCTCCCAAACCAGATCGACCTCGAACCCGCCCCGCGCGCACAGGCCCCGGACTTCGCCCCGCCCCCAGGACGCGGGCAGGGCCGGAAGAAGTTGGATCTCGTTCTCGTGGGATTGGAGGAGCATCTCGGCGACCGCGGCCGTGACCCCGAAGCTCCCGTCGACCTGGAGGACCTTGGAGCAGATCGAGAACAGGTTGGGAAACGTGTAATTCCGGACGGCCTGCCGAAAATTGGCCATGGCTTTGGCCGGATCGCGGAGACGCGCCCAGCAACCCATCTTCCAGGCCGAGGACCAGCTGTTCCCTTCGAGGCCGCGGCGGTCGAGGACGACCCCGCAGGCGTCGGCCAGCTTGGGCGTCCAGCGGAGCGAGATGTGGTTCCCCGGAAAGAGGCCGTAGAGGTTCGAGATGTGCCTGTGGCTTTTCTCCGTCTGGCCCCAGTCTTCCATCCATTCCTGGAGGCCGCCGTCCTTACCGATCTGCATCGGGGCCAGCTTCTGCCAGACGGCCACCGCCTTGTTTCTGAAGTCCCAGTCCATGTCCAGGACCCGGGCCGCTTCGGTCACGGCGTCGAACAGGTCGTTGAGGATCTGGAGGTCGATCGTGGACCCGGCGCACAGGGTCGTCCCCGGGCTCATCCCGCCCGTGACCTCGTCGAAGAAAGGCTCGTTCCCGGGACGGAACGGAAAATTCTCGGGCGAGGTCGAGGGATTGGTGACGAGCCATTTTCCAGCCGGGTCGTTGACCAAGGTGTCCATGAAGAACTCGGCGCTCCCCTTGAGTATGGGATAGGCTTCGCGGAGGAATTCCAGGTCGCCAGTGAACCGGTAATGCTCCCAAAGATGGAGGCAGAGCCAGGCGCCGCCGGTCGAGAACGCTCCCCAGTCCGGCCCGTCCATGGGCGCGGCCGCGCGCCAAATGTCCGTGTTCTGATGGAAGACCCAGCCCCGGGCGGCGTAGTGCTCGCGGGCGACCTCGCGGCCCTGGTCGGTGAGCTCCCGGACCATCCGGAACAGGGGCTCGGCGCATTCGCTCAAGTTGGCGACCTCGGCCGGCCAGTAGTTCATCTCGGTGTTGATGTTCGTCGTGTACTTGGAGTCCCAGGGCGGGTTCATCGAAGCGTTCCAGATCCCCTGGAGGTTGGCCGGCTGGGTGCCCGGCCGCGACGAAGCGATGAGGAGGTAGCGGCCGAACTGGAAGGCCAGAGCCGCCAGCGAGGGGTCGGATTCGTTCTCGTAGGAGGCAATCCGTTCGTCGCTGGGCCGTTCGGCCGCCGCCGTTCGGGGCAGGTCCAGCCAGACGCGCCGGAACAGCCTCCGCTGCTCGCGGATGTGGGCGTCCTTGATGTCGGCGTAGGCCTTGTTCCGGACGGCGGCCAGGGCGGCGGCCACCCGCTCGGCCGGATCGGCGCCGACATCCTTATAGTTGACGAAGTTCGTGGCCGCGGCCACGAACAGGGTGACGGCGTCGGCCCCGCTGACGGCCAGCGAGAAATCGTCGACGGCCATGACCCCGCCCTCGGAGACGGCCAGCAGGCGGGCTTCGTAGCGGAGCCGGCCGGGCACGCCGAGATAGTCCGCCGAACGGCCGCGCAGGACCAGGCCGTCGCCGCCCAAGCCGTCCATGCTGAAGTAATCCGTCGCATAGTTGGAGTGGGCTTCGTTCCGGACGCCGCGCAGCTCGGCCTGGAAGGTGATCTGGCCCGGCTTGTCGGCCGTGATCCGGATGACTATGACCTGATCCAGGGGCGAGGCGAAAACCTCGCGGACGAACTTGATGCCGCCGTGCGTGTAGGACGTGGTGACCACGGCCCGGTCGAGGTCCAGATCGTGGCGGTAATCGGAAGCCGCTCCGCCTTCCGGGAACGGGAAACGCAGAAGGAGATCGCCCAGGGCCTGATACTTTTGCTGTTCGACGGGATAGCCCATCATGGTCCGGCCGAAAAGCCGGTGGGCTTTGACGTACTTGCCGGCGAAGATGAGCCGCCTGATCTCGGCCAGGCTCTTAGAGGCGCCGGGGACGGTCTGGGAATAAGGCCCGCCCGACCAGTAGGTTTCCTCGTTGAGGGCCAATCGCTCCTGGTCGGTCTTTCCGAAGACCATGGCGCCCAGCCGGCCGTTTCCGACCGGCAACGCTTCCTCCCAGCGGGCGGCGGGGTGCTGATACCAGATTTTGTGCTGAGCCCAATCCGATTCGTCCGGTCGCGCCGCCTGCGGCGCCGCGGCCTGGCCGGCCGCCAAGGACGAAACCGCCAGCAGCGCCGGGAGCAAACCCTTCGCAATAGAGCGTTTGACGACACACTTATTCATGTTCCGTCACCTTTCTTAGCGGCAACCCTTTCCTCGGCTATAGAATAACGAAAACCGGGTCGGCTGACAAGGCGGAGGCCGTCTGACCGTCGATCAGTTTTCGGAATGATCTGCCGAAGCGTCCATTATCCGATTTACGGAGAAGAAGCCGTCCTCCGCCCCCGAACCCCGTACTCACGGAGCCTTCCACATGTTTAAAGAACTTCCTATCTCAAATGTGTGTTCAGGCTCCGTGAGTGCGTCGGTTCCCCCCGGAGCGGGGCCCCCCTCCGCTACGGGGGCCTGAGGACGGCCTCTTCTCCGCATGACAACAGCAGCGATATGTCGAAAGCCGAAAACTGATCGACGGTCAG
>JALHUR010000444.1 GCA_022867325.1 Candidatus Aminicenantota bacterium
AAGGGCTTAACTTCCGTGTTCGGAATGGGAACGGGTGTTTCCCCTTCGTTATGATTGCCGGGAGTGATGAAGGTGGTCGCCTTTATCACCGATTATGCCGCCGTGGACCGCATCATCGACCATCTGAAGCTTCGGTTTGTGGCTGAGAAGCCGCCGCCCGCCTATCTCTTCGAGCAAGTCGCCTTGATGGCGGCCGAAGAGAGGGCGGACTATTTTTAGGGACAAATGGTTTAGATGGGGGGACGGAGGTCTATCGTCTTTAGGCAGGTTTTCCGGTGGTCCGCAACGAAGATGTCGCTGGCGAGCCCATTTCACGACAGTTTTCTTGTTCTTGACTTCGACCCGAGGCCGGGAATATCATTTTTTCGTGAAGGGAGGCAACGATTTTGATCTGGAACCGGGGAAGGTCGTCCAACGCAGAAAAGCAAAATCTTATAATCCGACGACGATCTCGCCGGGCACGAGGGCTGATGAGCTCGATCGATCAGGGCTGGGCCGGGGTCGGGGCCTTGGCCGGAGGGGCAGCGGGCTTGTAGATGGCCGCGACCAGGATCCCGGCGATGAGCATCTCTATCAGGCCGAACAGGATCCACCGGAGGATGATAAGGTCCCCGACCGGGAGCATCACCCACCAAGCCACGCACATCGGCACGGTGACGAACAGCCACATGATGATGCCGAAGCGGACGCCCTCGGCCAGGCCCTTGTCTTCGTGGCCCTTGACGAAGATGTAGGTGAAGAGCAGGGCCACGAGCGCTGAGAAGACGTACAACAGCCAGACCCGGGAGCTCATGTTCGGCCGCCACAGGCTCTTCAGCGATTCGTTGGCGCTCTTCATGAAGGCCAGGTTGAGGACGAAGTCGATGGCCAGGACGGCCACGTAGACCGCCAGGGCAGCCGCAAAGAAACGCTTCCAGTTCATTTTCCCCTCCTAGAATGAGGATTAGGCGACCTGCCCTGAGCCTAGCACCGATCAAGGCGCGAGTCAACCGGCGCCGAGCCGCGGCCTCTCGGCCGGAGCCGGAGGGTCGAGCTTGCCCGCCTCGACCTGCTTCATGACCGCCGTCCAGGTGAAGAGCTTGGAGACCGAGCCCGGACGGAATAGGGTCCGTTCCGGATCGACCGGCTTCCGGCTCTTGACGTCGGCCAGGCCGAAGCCGCGCTGGGTCAGGATCTGCCCGTCCTTGACGACGACGACGGCCCCGGCGACGTCACCCACGGACAGGGCGTACGGGATGAGGCCGTTGAGCCAGCCGTCCACGTCCGCCTTGGTCAGGACGGGAGCGCCCGATCCTTCGGCGGGAGCGGCGGCCGGAGCCGGGATCTCCGTCTTCACTTCCTTTCCTTCATCATGTCTTCTTGGCGGTGAACGTTCCGTTGGGCTGGTTGAAAACGGCCTCGACGACGCCGCCGGCGGCGTCCAGCTTGAACTCGACGCTGAACCCCTCGAGGCCCTTGATGTGGAACTCGGTCCCTCGATAGGGCACGAGCTCGAATTCGGGCTGGTCCGGAATGGCCAGGCTGAGGCCTTTGCCTTCCCTGAGGTCAACCTGGACCTCCTGCCCGGTCAGGACATAGGTCCCGACGAACTTCTTCAGGAAGCCCGGATCCAGCATGCCCTTGTCGGCGGCCCGGGTGAAGATGATGGCCTTGACCGACGGCTCGAGCGGGAAGGCGAGGCTGGCGACATTGCCCTTGGCGTCCCCGGCGAACGTCACCTTGGACGTGTACTCGGTGCCGAGGAGCGTAGACTTGAACTCGAAGACGTCATAGTGATAATGCGATAAGGGGCCCTCGAAGACCGGCGTCTTGAGCTTCAGGCTGTCGCCGTCCATGACGACGGACACCAAGCCGTAGGCCGCATTCTCATAATCGCCGGCGTAATCGGCGACCGGGTGGGACGGCCGAGTGTCGAGCTTGCGGACCTTGTCGGGTTCCTTCTTTTCTTTTTCCTCCTCGGCCTCGGCCTTGGCGATCTCCTCCCGGGTCCGCGTGTTCCAGTCGACCTGGTCCAGGCCGAGCAGGCGGTCGACGATGTTCAGGTAGACGATGCCCGGCACCGGGTTCTCGTTCAGGTTCGAAAGGATGACGAGTCCTGCATTCTCTCTTGGAAGGAGCGCGACCTGGGATATGAAGCCGTCGATCCCGCCGTTGTGCCACACCAGGAGGTGTCCCCTGTATGGCTCGATCACCCAGCCCATGCCGTAGCTTGAGTATAGGACCTCATCATACGTGATCGGCATCGGGACGAG
>JALHUR010000445.1 GCA_022867325.1 Candidatus Aminicenantota bacterium
AGGCCTTCTTGAAGCGGATGAGCATGAGGGCCCCCAACCCCTTGAACTCGAGCTCGGGCCGGGGAAAGACGAGGTCGCAGAATTCGACGGCCTCGGCCACCGTCCAGCGGCCTTTGATTTCCTTGTAAAGATCGGTCGCGATGGCCCGCGCATCGGCGGACGAAAGCCCGAACAGCCTGACGCGGTCCTTGAAGTATTTTTGGGCTTGGGCCGCTTTGGCCGGATCGGCCTTGGACTTGTAGAGCGCGCCGGCTTGTGCGGCCACGTCCCGCGGGGATAATTGGGGCTGCTTCATGTTCACCTCTTTGATTTCAGACAAATGCGGAAAAAACGCGGTTGGATAGGAGCCGGCGTTCTTCGGAGATCGAGATGCGATCTTCCTCGAGCCTAAGCCATCCCTCGTGCGCCAGCTCCCCGATCGCTTCCCGGTAGCGTTCAAGGATATCGAGGCCGAATCGTTCCCGGATCTCCGAGGGGCGAATCCCTTCCCTGAGCCTGAGCCCGAAAATGACGGCCTCGGCGGCTTGGCGGTCGGGATCGAGGATCAAGACTTCATCCTTCGGATCGCCGCCGTCGGCCAGGGCCCGCCCCCAGAGGTCGACATCCTTCCGGTTGCACCAACGCCTGTTCCCGAGGTGAGAGCAGGCCGAAGGGCCGAGCCCGAGAAACGGCTCATACCGCCAGTATTTGAGGTTGTGGAAGCAACGCCGGCCGGGCCGGCAGAAATTAGAGATCTCATAATGCTCGTATCCGAGCCCGGATAGGCCTCGTCCGATCTCCTCGTAGTCGGCCGCGACCGCGTCGTCGTCGGGCGGGTTCCCGCGCATGACGGCGTCGAAGGGAAGCCCCTCGACCTCCTCGAGGATATAGACGGAGACGTGGTCGGGAACAAGGCGGCCGATCCGTTCCAGGATTTCGGCCGCCCGGCTTCCTCCCTCCCCCGGGACGCCGATCATGAAGTCGAGGTTGACGTTGTCGAAGCCGGCCTCGCGGCAGGCCTGATAGAATCGGATGGACTCGGCGGCCGAATGCTCCCGGCCCAAGGTTTTGAGGACGCGATCATCGAAGGACTGGACGCCGAGGCTAAGCCTGGTGACTCCGGCGGCTTTCCAGCCCCGCATGACGAGCGGATCGAGCCGGCCCGGATTGGCCTCGAGCGTGAATTCCCGGAACTCCGTCCTCAGGGCGGCCCCGAGAACCCCGGCCAGCCCGGCGACATCGTCCCCGCTCAACAGGGACGGCGTGCCTCCCCCCAGATAAAGCGAATCGAACTTCAAATCCAATCCGCCGTAGAGGCCCGCTTCCCTGGCGATCCCGTCCCGCCAGGCGCGCGCCTTCGCTTCGTCCCAACGATCGCTGGCGAAATGGCAGTAAGGGCATTTGCTCCGGCAGAACGGGAAGTGGATATAGAGACCCGTCGTTTCCATTCTCATGTCATGGGCATCATAATCCAATCCGGCCGACCGCGGCAAACGGGGAAAAGAAAACGGCGCCCGTTCCCCGCAAGGGCCGGGCGCCGTTAAGGAGAGGGATCCTAACAGTAATACAATAGAATTCAGGTTATTCGAAGAGGATCTTGGCGCCGTGGAAGCGGACCCGGTCGCGCTTGATGGTGTTGAACCTAACGAGGAGACTGTAGGAGTAGAGGCGGTTGTCGACGAGGCCGTGGTCGATCGTCGCGTCCTCGAGCGTTTTGCGCGCGGGATCGATCTCGAGACCCCGGCTGGAGACTTCGGCCATTTTCTGGACCAGCCCGCTCGACAGCTTGTGACGAACCAGAGTTACCCAAATGTCCTGGGCCTGGGCGCAGCCCCGGTCCATATAGGTCACAACCAGGGACTTGATCCGCGCCCGGTGGGGAAGATAAAGCGGCGCATAGCATTCCCGATCGTAGCGGTTGTCGAAATCGATGTTGTGGAAATAGAATTCCTTCTGGGTCCCGAACCACTCCAAGTCGGCATCGGCGCGGGACGCCGGCCTGAGGGCGGCCGGCGATACGGACAGGACCTGAAGCTCGGCCGCCGCACCGGAACCGCCCGGGACGGCGGCGGACAGAAGGAGCGTTCCGACAAGGAGGGAAAGGGCTGTCTTAGGGACGGCCATCATCATCGACTCGCCGAACGATGACATCACCGGTAAACGATCACGGCGCCGTGGAAGCGGAACCGGTCGATCCCGTCGTAAAAAATGACATAGAGGGCATACGAATAGCGGGCGTTGTTGACGATGGAGTTGATAACCGTCTTGTCTTCGACGATGCGGCGGTCGATGACGCAGGGAACGCCCTCGGTCGTGGTCCAGGCCATGGCCTGGGTCTTGCCGGTCGCCGGCTCATGGCGCATCAGGGTCACCACCAGCTCCTGGTTGACGCCGCAGGCGTTGTCCGTGTAGTGGACGGTCAGGCTTTTGACCCGGGCTCCCTGGGGCAGGTTCAAGGGAACGTAGGCGTAAGAATTGACCGGGGCCGACAGGTTATTGGCGAAATAAAAGGCGTCCGCGTTGGACACCCAGGGCAGGGCCTCGTTCGCAAAATCAGCCGGCTTGAGGGCGGTCGGAGAGACGGACAGAATCTTGTCGATCGCTTGAGCCTCACCCGGCCCGAACGCCCCGCCGAGAACTAGGGTGAAAGCCAGGGCGGCCAACGAAGATTTATTCAACACATTCATTCTAATTCCTCCATTTTCTATAGATTCTATAGTAATAATATAGAATAGGCCCGGGCATGTCAACCCCTTGGGAACTGACCGTCGAACAGTTTTCGAGTTTCAATAGAACTTCCGTTTTCGGGCGGCGAGGTTGCCGCCCTCAAGCCCCCGTAGCGGAGGGGGGCCCCGGCGGATTATCCGACGGGGGTACTCACGGAGCCTTAATTTACGTTTGATATACGGAAATCCTAGAATACGTCATCGGCTCCGTGAGTGCACCGGGGTTCGGGGGCAGAGGGCGGTCTCCTCGCCACAAAAACGGAGAATTAAAGTATCGGCAATACTTATAAAAACTGTTCGATTGTCCGCCTCTGGAAAAAGGAGGCAGACGGGAAAGCCTCGGACTTCAGGTCATCAAAGAGCGAGGACTTCCGTCTCGAAATTCTCGGCCAGGGCGATGATGCCGGGCGCCTTGCCGAACTTGCGGACGTAATGGACCTCGATGTCCTGGCTCAGCCCGTCCAGGATATCCTTGCGGGCCAGGACCACGGCGCAGCCGCCGAAGCCCGCCCCGGTCAGCCGGGCCCCGCTCGCGCCGGAAGCCCGAGCCGTCTCGACCACGAAATCGAGCTCGGCGGCGCTGACCTCGTAGTCCTCCTTGAGGCTCCGGTGGGATTCGAAGAACAGCCGCCCCACCTTTTCCAAGTCGTCGGCCTTGAGGGCCTTGACGGCTTCGAGGACGCGGTCGTCCTCGGAGACGACATGGGCGGCCCGCCGCCGGACCGTCTCGGGAAGGCCGTCCCGGTATCTGCCGAACATCTCCGGATCGACGTCGCGGAGGGCTTTGACCGAGGGAACCTTGCTCTGGAAGAAACGGACGGCTTCGTCGCATTCGGCCCGCCTTTGGTTATAGGCGGACTGGGCCAGCTCGCGTTTGACCTTGGTGTCCACGATCAACAGGCCGTGCTTGGCCAGACGGAGGGGCACGTTCTCGTAAACCAGGCTCCGGCAGTCCAGGAACAGGGCGTGGTTTTTCCGCCCCAGCCGGCAGACGAATTGATCCATGATCCCGCAGTTGACGCCGACGAAGGCGTTCTCGGCCTTCTGGGCCAGCAGGCTCATCCGGACCGGGTCGAGCCCGAGCCCGAACGCTTTATCCAGGCCGAAGGCGGCGGCGACTTCGATGGCCGCTGAGGAGCTGAGGCCCGAGGCGATCGGGACGTCGCCGAAGACGACGCCCTCGCTCCCCTTGAAATCGACCCCGGCCTCGCCGAGGACCTTCATGACGCCCTTGAGGTAATTCGACCAGTGGTGCCCCTCGGTCCGCCGGATGTCCGTGAGTTCCCAGGACGCTTTCTCCTGGAAGTTGAGCGAATAATAGCCACAGCCGAGGTCTTCCCTCGGCCTTAGGGCGATATAGACGGCCCTGTTGATGGTCGTCGGAAAGACATAGCCCTCGTTGTAGTCCGTATGCTCTCCGATCAGGTTGACCCGGCCCGGCGTCCGGACCAAGACCATCCCCTCCCGGCTCCCGAATTCCCGCATGAAGACATCGACGATCTGGTTGACGATCTCGTTATGGGTCTTATCAAACACTCCTCTCTCCTGCGCGGCCGGATTTCCTTCTCCTCGTTACGCCCATTGATACCATCCGCGCCGTCGGCCTGTCAAGATTCTAATAATATCTATTGTTGTTGGGGCTTGGGAGGTTCGACCCGGGTCCTGATGATCTTGACGACCAGATTGGCGGTCGGATCCGGACATCGCACGTATTCCGTCGTGACGCCGTCGGGATCTATAACTTTCTCATAGGGCGTCCCTTCGTATCTCCAGGACAGCGTCCCGCCCGACTCAAGAATCCGGACGAAATCGTTGAGGCTGCCCCTCAACCAGGGGCAAATCTTGCCCCAATCCTGCGGGTAGCGGAACGTGTCCCCCTTTTTGTGACACCAGGTGTCCGGGCGCGCTTCAAAGATCTCGAGGTCGATCCGGTAGAATTTCCGGGGCGGAAGAACGACCGGCTTTTCCGGACTGCTCGTCTGCCCCGCGGTCTGAGCCCCGGCCGGAAGGCTGGAAGCGGCCAAGAACGTCGCCAGCCCGCAGCTCGCCTGTCCCACGAATTCGCGTCTTCTCACTGTTTCCTCCTGTTATCCATGAACTATTATATCATCTCGATAAAATCATTCGCCCCAATGGAATTTGCCCCAAAATTTCCGATCGAAGTGGGCGAGGAATTCCGGGACATGAACCGAATCTCTGGATTCGGTATCGTGTCCCAGGAATTCCGGATATCTGATGTAAAGGGCCTTTACAGGCCGGCTCTGAATTCGGCTTTTAGGGGACTAATCGCTGAATCCCCCCCAAAGACGATTGTCCAGACTGAATCCCACCGCTATAATAAGACCGGACTTGGCAGCCCGGCAACGATGAAAGACGAAAAGACCTCCCCCGCCGAATCACCCCTCCTTCGCCCGCCACTCGACGATATTACCGAGCGGTTTCTTGAGGAGCGGAACGCCCAGCTCCTAAGCATGATCGAGGCCATTTCGGATATCGTTTATTTCAAGGATCTCGATCGCCGAAATCTCCTCGTCAACGCCGCTTTCGAACGGGCTTTCGGCCTCGGCCGGAGTGAGATCCAGGGCAAGAAGGACGAAGAGTTCCTTCCCCTCGACTTGGCGGAATCCTGCCGCCGGAGCGACGAAGCCGTCCTGAAGAGCGGCCGGACCCTTCGCTTCGAGGAACGGATGACCGGCCCGGACGGCCGCGAGATCGTCTACGAGACGATCAAGACCCCCCTGATCGATCCTGACAAACGCGGCCTCGGCCTGGTGGGCGTCAGCCGGGACATGACCGTGAGGAGACAGACCGAGGACGCCCTTAGGGACAGCGAAGAGCGGTTTCGTTCACTGTTCGAGCATGCCAACGACGCGGTCTTCCTGATCGACCTCAACGGAGTCCACATCCGCATCAATAAAAAAGCCGCGGATATGACCGGGTACAACACCGAGGATCTCGTCGGTAAAACGACCCACGACATAGTCGCACCCGGGGAGCACGCCGAAGCGGATCATAAGCTTCAGGGATTGATCGAAGGCCAAACCTTTCCCCTCTACGAAAGGACCTTCCGGAAGAAAGACGGGACGGAGTTCCCGGTCGAGATCAACGTCGCCCTGATCCGCGACGGCGAGGGACGGCCCCTCTGCGTCCAGAGCATCGTCCGCGACATCACCGACCGGAAGCGGAAAGAGCGGGCGCTCCGGACAGCCCTCCTCGAAAAGGAGATCCTCCTCAAAGAGGTTCATCATCGCGTCAAGAACAACATGCAGGTTGTCTCCAGCCTCCTCAGCCTTCAGAAGCAGTTTATCAACGACCCCGCCCTCAGCGAGGTCCTCCGGGAGAGTCAACGCCGGATCAAGTCCATGGCCCTCGTCCACGAAAAGCTCTATCAATCCCGGGACCTCTCCCAGGTCGCTTTCAGCAATTATATTCACAGCCTGGTCGCCCATCTGGTCGTCTCCCAGCAGATTCAGGAAGATCGGATCAAAGTCCATTTCAACCTGGAGGACCTCTTTTTCGACATCCAAACGGCCGTCCCCTGCGGGCTGATCATTAACGAGCTCGTCTCGAATGCCTTCAAACACGCCTTCCCCAAGAACCGGCCGGGAGAGATTTCGATCCGGCTCAAGCGCCTGGCCGGAGACAGCTTCCTTCTTGCGGTTAAAGACAACGGCGTCGGTCTCCCCGACGGCTTTTCGATCGAATTCTCCCAAACGATGGGGATGCAGCTCATCACGCTGCTCAGCGAACAGCTCGAGGGTCGGATCGAGATCGATCGGAGCGACGGGACCGAATTCCGGCTGACCCTCAAGGATCTCCGCTATCCGAACCGGCTCTGATCGGGGCCCGCTTCCTCGCATCCGACCTGCCGGCGAAGACCGGACCTCTGTCTCCTGGCCGTCGATCAGTTTTCGGAATGATCTTCCGAAGCGTCAATGATCCGGCTTACGGCGAATAAGCCGTCCTCTGCCCCCGAACCCCGTGAACCAGTCCCGTCGGTTCCCCCCGAAGCGGGGCCCCCCTCCGCTACGGGGGCCTGAGGACGGCTTATTCGCCTCATGTAAATAGCGGCAATCATACGAAAGTTGAAAACTGTTCGACGGTCAGCTCCGACTCCGATTGACAGCGCCGGGACGTCGGGTTTATCCTGGTGTTTAAATGAAGGACGGGACACCCTGAGGAGGAACTCATGAGCCAGGCCTCTTTTCATTTTTCCCTCCGGACTGCGGCCGTGTTGGCCGCGCTCTCTCTCCTCTCCCCCGCCGCGGGAGGGCAGGACTCCGGCCAAGCCGGTTGGCTCCGTGTTTACGGCGTCAAAGCCGAGGAAATGCAGGTCCTCAAGGGAACGCCTTTCATGGCCGGCTATCTGGTCGGGACATCCGTTGCCGCCGCCGCCGACGGCAACTTCCTCGTCGCCGGCTATGTCAAGGCCTACACCGACCATCCCGTTGACCTGGCCGTCCTGAAGATCGATCCGGCCGGCACCATCCTTTGGTACAAAGAGTATGCCCCTCCCAAAGGCCGGGCCCCGGGGGGTCCGACCTTCCCCAGGGACCAATGCGGATGGGCCGTGCTGACGCCGCTCAATGACAGCGGCGCGCTCGTCGCCTTCGGTTCCGTGGTCCTTCACATCGACAAGAACGGCAGGCCGCTCGAAGGCCTTGAACTCAGACCGGCCGGATCGGCGGGCGCCAAGGGTGGCTCCTCCTTCCTCCTCAAGAACCTGATATCGCTCGGAGACCGCGGATTCGCCGTCGCCGGCGTTTACACGCCGCCGTCCCAAGCCCAAAAGTTCGCCTCCATATTCGCGGCCCGTATCGATTCCGCCGGCAAGATCGTTTGGGCCCAGAATTATCCCGGCCTTCAGCCATGCGAACAGCCCTCTCTCCTGGTATCCCCGACCGGGGCCTGGATCATCGGAAGCGAGCCCAAAGCCATCGCCGGGATCAATCCCAAAACGGGCGCGGTCCTCTGGGCCTGGACCGTGTTTCATCAACCATACCAGCGCGGTCTCAAGGAGCGCCCGGATATAGGCAGGCTTCTTCACTACCGCAGCCTCGGCCTGGCCTCCAACGGCGATATCATCTTCAGCGGTATCTACGACCTCTCCTGGTCGACCTACAGCGCGCCCGCCGCCCTCCTCGCCCGGATGAATCCGGACGCGAGCGGTTTCAAGTGGATTGAGCGGGTTCACAGCCCGGCCCACGGCGGATTCAGCGCCGTCAACGTCGTGAAAGCCGTGGGCGAGGATTTCTATCTGGTCGGGACGTCGACCGAATTCGGCTCCTCAGACATCTACATGAACAACAACGTCCTGGCCGCCAAGATGAGCGGCAACGGCGCTCTTCAATGGATCCGTTCGATCGGAAAGAAGAAGCTGTCGACGGCCGAGTCCGAATACTGCAACGAGATGGGAAACGCTGCGGCCTTGACGGCCGACGGAGGCCTGATCCTGGCCGGAGCGTCCAACTCCTTCGCCCATCCCGATCCCGGCTTCCACATGGTCGTGCGCTGGACGGAGATGCACTACGACCTCGTCCTGGCCCGGATCGCGCCCGGCGGGGGGATCGCCAACCTTCCGGCCGGCCGTTACCCGCGGATCCTGAGCATCGCCGATCCCGGCGACCCGAAAAAGGTCGATGTCGTCAACCTGCCCATGGGAGTTCAGAGGTTCGATCCCGAGTCCGAGGAGCTGAAGGTTGAAACGAACGATCCGGCTTACTCCGCCCTGACGGGCGAAATCCAGACCCAAATCACGACGTCCGGGACGGGCGGGCTTACGGACTCTCTCACCCCGGTCGCCGATTTCAAGCTCCTGCCTCCGCCCTCCGAAGGAAGCCCGCGTGTCCTGTTCGACGCCACGATCTCCAAGGCCTCGGAGGGCGCGACGATCAAGCGCTATGATTGGACGTTCGGCGACGGGAAAACGGGGACCTCGGCTAAGACCTGGCACCAATATGCGAACGCCAATTCATGGACGGTCGGCCTGACGGTCGTCGACAGCAAAGGGCGCGAAGCGAGCGTCACCAAACAGGTCGTCGTCGGCAATGTTGTGCGCACTAAGGGCATCCCGCCCGCCTTCGCCTCCGGGACGAAGGCGGATTACACGATTGAAGTCCTGACAGGAGACGTCGAGGATGCCGGGACCAACGCCAACGTTTTCATAGCCCTTTACGGGAAAGAGGACGCCAACGGTCAACGCTACGCCAGCGGAGACATGTTCCTCAGCCCCGATTACGAATCCCCCAAGAGCACGGATATGTTCGAGCGAGGCCAGACGAACTCTTTCCTGATCAAGGATCAGTGGAGCCTGGATGAGGTCGACCACATGATCCTCAGGCACGACAACCTCCCGGAAAAACCCGGCTGGTACATCCAGGGCGTCAAGATCACTAATTCCGCGACGAAAGAGGAATGGGTCTTCGTCCCCGATCAATGGCTGGCCGACGACGAAGGCCCCGACAACAGGACCTGGGGAAAGTTCACGCCGGTCGAGCCGTATCCGGCCGGTATTCTCCTCAAGGGCAAAACGACCAGCCACGGCCTGAGCGCGGCCAGCGACAACATCGTCATCCTCGAGGACGGCCTGACCGAGTTCTATTTCACGACCTGCGAGAAAGGATGGTTCACCCAGGTCTTCTACTCGAGCGGCGTCCTACTGGGATCCGGCTCCACGGACGGTTCCGGTCCGATCGTCTTCCCCTATCTCAAAAAAGAGCAGTGGGGCGTCAAGTGCGAGACGAGCAAGGTCGCTAAGCCGGAATCGTTCAAGGTTAAAATCGGCGACAAGGAGACCCTGGTCTGGGTCTTCCCCAAGGACTGGAAGGGATACGAGAAAGAGGCCCGCAGGATCGCTCTCCTCTACCCGCTCCGGAACCAGACAAGCGTGTTCGGCTACGCGGATAAAGCCAAGTCCTTCCTCCTCGCCCAGATCGACGCCTGGACCCTGGAGTCGGCCCTGCTGCCCATTCTTGACTACGGAATGGCCGCGCTTGGGATCTTCGGCGACATACCCGACGAACGTCTCAGCTGGTACCTGGAGAGCAACACGGAAAAGTACACCCAGTACAAGGTTCTCAAGGTCGCGGCCAAGCTTCTCAACATCGTCGAAACCGACCTCAAGCCGATTGTCTCCGAGTTCTTCAGCTTGATCGACACGCTCTGGAAAGCTCAGAATTGGGCCGAGCGTCTCCCCGATGTCATCGGCATTTCAGCGAACGACGTCAACGCCAACGACCTCCTCAAGCAGCTCGCCAACAACGGCCAGAATTTCAACCAGTTCATCTACGTTTTTACCGGCCTCAAGACGAAATTCGACGCCCTGGTGACGGCCGTCGGCGCCAACAATCCCTCGACCGCCCGCAGCCTGATCGAGGACCTCCGGGATATCGCGGTCGGAACCCAGCCGAAAAGCGAGTCCCAAGCCAGCCACCTTATCAACTACGGAGACTACGGGATCTCGAGATTCGGGTCGGATACGGCCCACGATTATCCTTTGTCTTTGCTCATCGTCCTCGAGCTCAACAATATCAGGGGCTGGAGGGATGGAGGCCATCCCTACCTGAACTCCGCCTGGAGCAAGGAAAGGTCCGATATGCGGAAAACCCTCAAGTACTACGAGCCGCCCTGGAACCCGGTCGATGCCACCCGGCAGGCGCTGAGCTCCTACGCCCCGATCATCGAGAACATAGCCAACATCGCCAGCATCTTCATCGACACGGCCCTCTGCGTCGACGACAAAGATCCCCAGTGGATGAATTGATCCCTTGGAAGGTGGAATGGGAAGGAGCGCGCCCGGAGGGATTTGAACCCCCGACCTTTGGATTCGAAGTCCATCGCTCTATCCACTGAGCTACGGGCGCGCCGGCCGGTCAGGGCCTTTATCATAAGCAGTAGAGCCCCGGAAATCAAATCCTATCGAACGTTTCTCCATTCGGGCATGGGCACGGAAAATGGGGGATACGGCCCGCTTCAACTCTTCGCCGGATATCCCACCGTTTGGGCGAACAGCACGCGCTGTTCGGGCCGCAGGCCGAACTCTTTGGCCGTGCTCTCTTTATCGCAGTTGTGGAACCAAGCCGCCAGACCCTGCGAAGCGGCAAACAAGTAGATGTTCGAGGCGATGAGGCCCGTCGCGACATAATAGTAAGACTTCTGGACTTCCGGGTCCCCGATGTTTCTGTCCGGCTGTCCCTCGACAACATATTTCGCCAGATCCACGACGTAGAAGATATTCACGGGAGCCGTCGCCGCGTCCCGCCGGCCGGACCTGGCCCGAAAATCTCCGGCGACAATCGGGACCAGCCGGTGAGGGACAGCCTCATAAAGGAAAACGCCTTGAGGCAGGGCGACGTAAAGGTCGATCTCCTGCGAGTTGCTGGCCGAAGCGGCCGTCCTTCCCGGCTTTCCCCGCATCATCCCATCAGGACGGTTCACTCCGAAGGCCGCCCAAAGAAGATTCGAGAGTGTCTGCGGCGGAAGCGGATCCGGGCTGATGCCGCGGACCGTCCTTCGCTCCCGGATGGAGGCCAGCAGGGACTTGCCGCCGTCCTTCTCCGGCTTTAGCAGAGCGATCGGCTGAAGTTCCTGACCAAGGCCGGCCTTGGGCATTCCCAGCACGGCGACGGCCGGCACGGCCATCACCGCGCTCTTGACAAACGTTCTGCGATTCATCGGACCCTCCCTGGCCTCTTGGGGCCCGGGTCCCCAGCCGAGACCATCCGTTTCGAGACGATGATAATGCCGGCCGCGAAACGAAGTCAACCCCTCGACTCCCCGGCATGAATGCCGG
>JALHUR010000446.1 GCA_022867325.1 Candidatus Aminicenantota bacterium
CGCTGGCAGTCGGTCGGCCTGTCGGTGACCTTCGGCCGCAACTTCGATTCGACCTTCGACCTGTTCGAGCTCCGCAAGAGCCTTCTCATCACCCGGGACCTGACCTTCGAGTACGATCTCCAGCGCCTCAAGCTGAGGCGCGAGGTAATAGCCGTGGATTACAGATTCCGGGAGACGTTCATCCATGTCCTCCGGCTCAACAATCGTTTCAACAGGACCATGGCACTTGATGTCTTCATCCAGGCGAATTCGGCGATCAAGAAGACGTCCGCCCAGGTCTATCTCGTTTTCAAGCTGGGAGGGCCCTTCGGGACGGTCACGGCCGGTTTTCTCCAGGGCAACGCGCCCTTCGGCGTCAAGGGGACGCAGGGAGGGACCTTCCTGGTGAAGCTCGCGCCTTCGCTGTGAGGATCCGGGGGATGAACGCGATGATGAACTCGAGGATATCGGGTCGGAAGGCGGCCGTGATGGCGGGGGGAGCGCTTTTCCTGGCCGCGGCCGGGGCGGCCGCCTTCCCTCCTTCCCAGGAACGCCATGATGTGACAGTGACCAACGTCGCCGTTCCGGTCCGGGTCTATCAGGACGGCCGGTTCGTCGAAGGACTGACGCCGTCCGATTTCGAAATCTACGAGGGAGGCCGGCTCCAGAAACTCCAGGGCTTCTATTGTATCGATCGGGGAACGATCGAGGGCCGGGACTCTTTCGGGGAGCCGCCGCCCGATTTAGCCAGGCATTTCTACCTCTTGTTCCAGGTTCAGGAGTATCATCCCAAGTTTTCGGAGCTTATCGGGGACCTCTTTCAAACGGTCCTCCGGCCCGGCGACACTCTTTCCGTCCAGACCCCGCTCCGGACCTATGTCCTGTCTCGCCAGGCGACGGCCGTTAAATCCAAAGAGGTCCTGATCGAGGAAATGGCCCAGCTTCTCAAGGACGACATCCTGGCCGGGAACACGGACTACAACGACCAGCTCATCGAGCTCAAAAGGATCGTCCGGTCGATCGCCGAAATCAACCCGCTGACCGGGATGGATGAAGGGCCAGTGGGTGCCAACCTTCAACTCCTGGCCCTTTTCCCGCGTTACCGCGAGGCGGTCGGATGGATGGAGGCGACCAGGGTCGTGGACGAACGGAAGTTCCTTCAATTCGCGGGCCAGATCAGGGGGATCGGAGGCCAAAAATCGGTCTTCCTCATCTACCAGCGGGAATTCCGGCCCGAACTCCAGCAGCCCGTCGTCAACCGGATACAGAGCGAATTCCGGAACGCCCAGCAAATTCTGAGCGAGCTCCAGAATCTGTTCCTGACCCGGAAGCGCGAGACGAGCTTCGTGGTCGAACCCATCCAAAAAGCCTTCAACGACGCCCAGATCGACTTCCATTTCATCTACATGAACAATGAGACCGAGTACGTACCGGGCATCGATATGCGGGAAGCCTCCGAGGACCATTTTCGGGCCTTCTCGATCCTGGCCGAGACGACGGGCGGAATCGCGGACAGTTCCCAGAATCCGGCCGTCGGGTTCCGGAACGCCGTCGCCC
>JALHUR010000447.1 GCA_022867325.1 Candidatus Aminicenantota bacterium
AGCTCGGTCCCGGCCAGGGTCAGGCGCTTGAGGATGATCTCATCCCCCTCCCCGTACAGCGACACGCTTCCCGCTCCGGCCAGCTCGCGGCCGGAGGCGACAACCTTGAGCAGGGCATCCTCCCAGTCGCCCCGGCAGGAGAAGGAGCTCCCTCTCTGCTTCAGGACGGCATTGAATTGCCTCAAGTCCAAGGCCAGATCTTTGCTTTTAATGACGATCCTGCCGTCCTTGACAAGGCCCCGTTCGATCGTAAAAGGCAGCGGGAACAGGGGCTTCCGCGTTTTCCCGGAGGAGCGCCAGACATCCTCGTCCAAAGAGAGGACGGGACCGTCCATGACCAGGGTGAGGGGCTTATCCCTTTTGAGAAGGGAGAAGTAAGAAATCTGAACGGCCACGGCCCGGGCCGAGAAGACGATCGAGGGCGGCTTGGTCCGGACGTTCTTAAGGACGAGGACGGGAGGGAAAAAGGACATCCGGAGTTCGTCGTAGAAAAATGACGCCTCGACCCTGCGGCGGACCTGGCTTAGGAAATAGGACTTCGCGAACTGTCCCGCGGCCAGGATGGTCCCGGCGACGACCAGGACGGCCGCGATCGGCCTGAGCTTCCTCCACGACGTCATGGCCGCTCGGTCAGGTCTTGACCTTTCCCCAATCCTTGAGGAACTTCGCGATCCCTATGTCGGTCAAAGGATGTTGGACGAGCTTCTCCATGACGGCGAAGGGAATGGTGGCGATGTGGGCGCCGATCAGGGCGGCTTCGATGACATGGCGGGGATGGCGGATGCTGGCCACGATGATCTCGGTCGCGTAGTCGTAATTGCCGTAGATGGCCGCGATTTCCTCGATGAGCTCCATCCCGTCTTGGGAGAGGTCGTCGAGCCGTCCGATGAAGGAACTGACGAATGCGGCGCCGGCCTTGGCCGCCAGGAGGGCCTGCCCGGCCGAGAAGACGAGCGTCATGTTGACCTTGACGCCGTCCCGGGCCAGGGATTGTGTGGCTTTGAGCCCCTCGATTCCGACCGGAATCTTGATGACAACGTTGGCGGCGATCCGGGCCAGCTCCCTGGCCTCCCCGATGATGGCCCCGGCCTCGGTCGAGACGCATTCGACGCTGATGGGGCCGGGCACGATCCGGCTGATCTCTGCGATCAGGTCTTTGAAAGGCCGGCTCTCCTTGGAGACGAGCGAAGGGTTGGTCGTAACGCCGTCCAGGATTCCCCAGGCGGCGACCGTCCTGATCTCCTCGAGATTGGCCGTATCCAGGAAGAACTTCATCTCATCCTCCTTCTTCCATTATGACATGATTGGAAAGGGTTCCGATCCCCTCGATCTGGACGTCCACCCGGTCTCCGGGCGCGAGCGGGCCGATCCCGGACGGAGTACCGGTCGTGATGATGTCCCCGGGCACCAGGGTCATGATCCGGGAAATGAACCTGACCAGGACCGGCACCGGAAAAATCAGATCGGAGGTATACCCCGATTGCCGGAGCTTGCCGTTGACGAACGTCTTGATGGCGAGGCGGCCCGGGTCGATCCCGGCCGCGATGCAGGGGCCGGCCGCGGCGAACGTGTCGAACGACTTGGCCCGCGTGAACTGGACGTCCTTGTCCTGGAGGTCGCGGGCCGTGACGTCGTTGAAGCACGTGTAGCCTAAAATGTAATCCTCGACGGGATCGTCGTCCTTGAGGCGGGAGGCCGTCTTCCGGATGACCAGGGCCAGTTCGCCCTCGTAATCGACCCGCGAGGACATCCGTGGATGGACGATGGCGTCTCCGGGCCCGATCAGCGCGCTGGGCGGCTTGAGGAACAGGAGCGGCTCGGAGGGTAGACCGCGGCCGCGTTCGAGGGCGTGGGCTTTGTAGTTGACGCCGACGGCCACGATCTTGGAAGGAAGGGCCGGCGCCAGGATGCGGACCTCGCCGATCGGGACCGTATCGGCCCCGGCCTCGAATCCCTCGCTGATGGAGCCGCTGGCGATCCGGAGGATGTCCTGGTCGAGAAGACCATAAGACACCCTCCCGGCCCGTTCGAAACGATAAATTTTCATGGACGCGGTCTCCTGGCCGTCTCGGCGACGGCGGGCGTTTGAGGACTCTCATTCCCGTTTTTGTCCACGGCGGTCAGCGCATAACAATAGCGGATCCCGGGCTTGACGGTCCGGTCACTGGTGTTCGTTTCCAGGAACGGCGTCTCGGTCAACGGTCGGAACTGCTCCTCGGAGGCGGCTCTTCGCCAAACCCGGTATCCGGCCAAGTCCGCTTCCTGGTTGGTCTCCCAGCTCAAGTTGATGAAGCCCTGCCCGGCGATGGTCTTGAGTCCCGTGGGCGGTGCGGGCGGAAAAACGTCCTTGGGCGTAATCTCGACGGCCGGGGAATCCCCGCTCTCAACGGGTGGAAGCGCCTCGCCGGCGACGGCCCTGACCGTGTAGCGGTACATCGCGCCGAACTCGAAAGCCCTGTCTTCGAAGGCCGTCTCTTTGACCGGCGGGCTCGTCAGGAGCTGGGCGGGATCGGCCCCTTTCGACCGATAGACGTCGTAGCCCGTGACCAGGGCCGGCGTCGAGGAATCCATGTTGGCGGCCGGCGGCTCCCATGAAACCAGGATTTTGTCGGAGGACAGGGTCGTCTTCAGTCCCCGCGGCGGAAGAGGCAGAATCTGGGGAACCAGGGTGATCCGCGAAGAGAATTCCGAATATTTTTCCCGATGATCCTTGACGCAAACGGCGAACGTATAGCGGCTCTTGAGCCGGCCGAAGTCCAGGGGATGCTCGTACGACTGGGGCAACGATGCCGGGCCCTGCGGCTCCGGCATCGCCTCGGCGAAATCCTTCTTGACGCTCGACGCCAAAACGGCCTTTTCCCTGAACGCCTCAAGGGGCAATTCGCCGGGAGAGACGAGGCTGGTCGCGGGAAGCTGGCCCGCCTGCGTCTGGGGCGTCGCGGCCGGAATCGCAGCGGGCTGCGCCGGTGCGGTTTGCGTCGCGCCCGGCTGCGCCGCCGTCGTTGAAGTCGCCGGCGCTTGGGCCTGGGCCGGCGGTTTCCCGTCGGTTGGCGCGGGCTTCGCTGCGGCCGTTTCCGGCTCCTGGACGGGGTCTTCAACGGCCATCCAGATCTCGACTTCGACCGGCTTCGAAAAAACGGTCCCGTCGGGATAGGTCGCGGGCAGCTTCCACTCGAGGCGGATCTTGTCCCCTCTCTGGAAGGCCTTGAATTCCTCGACCTTCTGGGGAATCCGGACGAGGGGGGCCTGGATCGGGCCCTTTTTCCCGCAGCCCGCGGTCAAAAACGCTCCGAGGGCGATAAGACAGGTAAGCGCGCGTCGAGTCAACCCCTCGACTCCCCGGCATGAATGCCGGGGCTTGTTCGGGGTTAACCCTGAGCCTCTCTTCTCGTCCCCGCCTTTCGGGCGGGGTAGCGTCGGCGAATGGGTCATCAAAGGATAAAGCGCCTCAAGTCTTGGTCCTTCATGATGTCTTTGAGCTGCTCGCGGACATATTCGCGGTCGATCGAGATGTCCTTGGACTTGATTTGAGGGGCTTCGAAGGAAATCTCCTCCATGACCTTTTCCAGGATGGTATGGAGGCGCCGGGCGCCGATGTTTTCGGCGTCCTGGTTGACCTTTTCGGCCGTGTCGGCGATCTCGTCGATGGCGTCCGCCGTGAATTTGACCCGGACGCCCTCGGTGGCCATCAAGGCCTCGTATTGCTTGATGAGGGCGTTCTTGGGCTCGGTCAGAATCCGGATGAAATCGCCCTTGTCGAGCGGGGTCAGCTCGACCCTGATCGGGAACCGGCCCTGGAGCTCGGGGATCAGGTCGGCCGGTTTGGAGACATGGAAGGCGCCGGCGCCGATGAACAGGATGTGGTCGGTCCGGACCAGGCCGTAGCGGGAATTGACGGTCGTCCCCTCGATGATCGGCAGCAGATCGCGCTGGACGCCCTCCCGGCTGACCTCGGGTCCGCGGCCCGACTCGCGGCCGGCGATCTTGTCGACCTCGTCCAGGAAAATGATGCCGGTGTGCTCGACCCTCTCGATGGCCAACCGGGCGACCTGGTCCATGTCGATGAGCCGTTTCTGCTCATCTTCGAGCAGGACCTCCCGGGCCTCCTTGACCTTGAATTTCCGTTGCTTGGTCTTGCCGCCCAGGAAGCCGGGGATCAGCTCCTGGATCTGGATGCCGATTTCCTCCATGCCGCCGTTGGAAAAGATTTCGAGAGGGGTGGTCGATTTCTCCTTGACCTCGATCTCCACGATCCGGTCCTCGAGGAAGCCCTCGCGGAGCTGTTTGCGGAGCTTCTCCCGGGTGTCCTGAAAATGGTCCGGCTCCGGCTCGGCCGGCCCGTCGTCCCGCCGCTTGCCGGGGAGAAGAAGGTCGAGGAGCTTCTCCTCGGCGTTCCGGACGGCCTTCTCGTTGATCTCTCCGATCTTCTCGGCCTTGACCATCTCGACCGCGATCCGGACCAGGTCCCGGATCATGGACTCGACGTCCCGGCCGACGTAGCCGACCTCGGTGAATTTGCTGGCTTCGATCTTGAGGAAGGGCGACGAGGTCAGCTTGGCCAGCCGGCGCGATATTTCGGTCTTGCCGATTCCGGTCGGACCGATCATCAGGATGTTCTTAGGCGCGATCTCGTCGGCGAGCTCGGGCGGGAGCTTGCGGCGGCGGAAGCGGTTGCGGAGGGCGATCGCGACGGCCTTCTTGGCGGCCTTCTGGCCGATGATGTACTTGTCGAGCTCGGCGACGATCTGCCGCGGAGTCAGTTCGGCGTCGTCGGCAGCCATCACAGCTCCTCCACGGTAATCTCGGCGTTGGTGAAGACACAGATCCCGGCGCTGATCTTCATGGCTTCGAGTACGACCTCCCGGGCCGAAAGGCCGGTGTGCTTGAGCAGGGCGCGGGCGGCGGCCAAGGCATAGGGTCCGCCCGAGCCGATCGCCAGGATTCCGTCGTCGGGTTCGACGACGTCCCCGGTCCCGGAGATAAGGAACATTCCGTCCTTATTGGCCACGATCATCAGCGCCTGAAGCTGGCGAAGGGCCTTGTCGAGACGCCAGTCCTTGGCCAGCTCGATGGCGGCCCGGGACAGGTTCCCCCGGTATTCCTCGAGCTTGGCCTCGAAGCGCGAAAACAGAGCGAAGGCATCCGAGGTCGCGCCCGCGAAACCCGCCAGGATGGCCCCTTTGTGGAGCCGGCGGATTTTCTGGGCCGTCCGCTTGAGGACGGTTTCCCCCATCGAAACTTGGCCGTCGCCGGCCATGGCCGTCTTGCCGCCGTGCTTGATACAAATGATGGTCGTCGAACGCATTATAGGTACTCCAATTCGCGCCCTTATGATAACAAAAAAGCCCGGCTAAACCTATACCTTTAGGCCAAGCCGGGACCACCGGGGCGGTCCGGCCGCCCAGCCGGGATTCGCCGGGGGGGCGTTTGACGGCGCGCGGCCGGAATGGAATAATCTCGAAGCCGGGACGTCTTGGATCAATGAGAGATAAGATACGGACCATGGAAACCTCCGCCGGGGCGAGATCGAAGGCCTTCGAGGAGCTTCTCGCCCTCAAAGAAACCGTTTTCAGGATCTGCCTCGGTTACGCCAAAAATTACGCCGACGCCGAGGACTTGACCCAGGACGTATATCTCAAAGCCCACCGGAGCCTGAACGGGCTCTCCAATCCGGAGTCCGGCCGGGAATGGCTGTTCGCGATCGCCCGGAACGCCTGCATCGACCACCGGCGCAAAGATAGGCTCGGCCGTCTTCTTCCTTTTTTGTATGAAAAAGGCCGGGAGCGCCGCCAGGACCCCGCCCCTGCCGTCGAACGGGATGAGCGGGCCCAAGTCCTCAAGGAGGCGGTCCGGCGCCTACCCGAAAAGCTCAGGGCCGTTTTTGTCCTGCGCACCTACGGAGGTCTGTCCTACCGGGAAATCGCGCGGAGTCTCAAGATCAATGAAGGAACGGTCATGTCCCGGCTCAACCGGGCGCGGACCGGACTCGAACGGAGGATGAAGGACAATGCCGACAAAAAAGCCTGAGGCGGCAAAGCCAGGGCCCAGTCCGGAGACGATCGTCAAGAACGAAATCGATTCCGCCCTCAGCGCCTTCCGAACTTCGGATTTCGAGGCGCGCCTCCGCGGCCGGATCCGGGCGGAGTCGGAACGCTCCGGCCGGACTCGGCGGCCGGGACGGCGGCCCGTCCTGGCCTGGGCCGGCCTGATCTTGGTCCTCGTTTCCGGCGTCTCGATCGGGGTCTGGATCCGATCGCGCGCCGCTCGGACCGGAACGGTTTTAGCCGTTTTCGAAGCCGCCTTGGCCCGAAGCCCTCTTCTTCGGCCGAACCGGGCGGACGAGCCCGCCGGCCGTTTCCAGCAAACCGCCTCGCCCGGCCCGCTCGAACAAACCATTGAAAGGGCCCTGCGTCCTCTGTTCCAAGAGCCCCTCGCCGCGACTCCCGGAGAGCGCGTCTCCCCCGCCCCACGGTCTATCTCCGTGGAAGAGCTGGACCGCAAGATCGGGGAGCTGATCAAAGGACAAAAGCTCGAGCTTTTCTTTTCCGAATACTTGAAAAAAGAGGAGGATGTTTGAGATGTTACGAAAAACGATGGTTGTATCCTGTTTTCTGGTTTTAAGCCTGGGCCTCGGCGCCGCCGAAAAACCCGATCCCCTGGCAGGCTACGCCATTCTCGACAGCTTCGTGAGCATGTTCCAGGAGATGGCCCAAAAAGGAACCGGCGGTTTCGACGTCGTGGATAAAGCCCTTCAGAAGATCATGGCCGAAGTTAAGAAGGCCAAGGCCGAAGGAAAGATCGACCGGATCTTCACGACCAGGATGACACGCCTTCTCGTGGTCGTCCGGCTGGCCATCCAACCCGATCCCGAGATCATCCTGGGACCTTTCATCCAAAAAGAAATCGCGGAATTCGTCCGAGAGGTCAGCGGAGAGGAAATGCCCGGCGACGGTAAGCGCGGGATCGGAGCCATCGCCTCAGCGATGGCCCATGAAATCATCAACCTCCGCATCTACCTCGAGACCCTGCCCCGTCGCGCCGAGCTTATGAAAAACCTGGAGCAGGGATTGCTGCTGGATAAAAAATAGCGTGGAGCCGTCTTTCTTTTTTCGCGAGGAGAAGGCCTGCCCTGACCGGACCCGACGATCATCGGCGGGAAGATCAATAGTGCCCTGCATCAAAAGAACTAGCGGCCCCTCCGGACGGCATTATTTTCTTCGAGCATGAGGTCCATCTCCTCCGGGAGCAGCCCGGCATGGCGGCCGCGCCGGACCCGGCAGAGCTTCGTGCACTGCAGGAAGTAGTCCGGGTAGGGGTGGGCTGCGACTTCGAAATTCTCGACCATGTATTCGGCCGAGAGGTTCTCCCATTTGGAGAAGCGGCCGGACTGCCAGTAGCGGGTTGGAAAACAGTTCTGGCCGTTGGTGATCGCCACCTGCATCGGCGTGCCGTACTTTCGGTAGAGGGCCGTGGCCGGGCTCTTGGCGAAGGCCCCGAACCGGGATTGGCCCCAGATCGAGGTGCCGGTGGCGGGGCCGGTCGTCAGGATGAATCTGCTCTCGGGCGAGAGGGGATCGACGCCCGGCGGATTTTCGGCCAGGAGGAGGGCGGTGCCGAGTCCCTTGCCGCCCAGCGTGCGGGCCAGGATCTCGTCAGGAATGGTCTCGTAGTGGAAGGACCTCTTTCCCGGGTTGATTCGCAGCAACCTGTTCCGGAAGCCTTGCATGGTCGCGGTCAGGAGACGATCTTCTCGTAGAAGTCGTTCCCCTTGTCGTCGACGAGGATGAAGGCCGGGAAGTTCTTGACCGTGATCTTGAAAATGGCTTCCATGCCCAGCTCGGGGTAGGCGACCACCTCCTGGCTCGTGATGCAGTCCTTGGCCAGCCGGGCGGCCGGTCCGCCGATCGAGCCCAGGTAAAATCCGCCGTTGGCCTTGCACGACTCCGTGACGCCCTTCGACCGGTTGCCTTTGGCCAGCATGACCAGCGACCCCCCCATTTTCTGGAAGAGCGGCACGTAATCGTCCATGCGGCCGGCCGTGGTCGGGCCGAATGATCCGGACGGGAATCCGGGCGGGGTTTTGGCCGGGCCGGCGTAGTAAATGACGTGGTCCTTGAAATAGGCCGGAAGGTCCTCGCCCTTGTCGATTCTCTCCTTGAGCTTGGCATGGGCGATGTCGCGGGCCACGATGATGGGGCCGCTGAGCGAAAGCCGCGTCGCCACCGGGAACTTGGAGAGCGTCGCCCGGATCTCGCCCATCGGCCGGTTGAGGTCGATGGGGACCGCGGGCGCTTCCGTCTCGGCCGGCTCGGGGAGGTAGCGAGCCGGGTTTTTCTCCAGCCGCTCGAGGAAGATTCCCTCCCGGGTGATTTTGGCCTTGACGTTCCGGTCGGCGTTGCAGCTGACGCCCATGCCGATCGGGCAGGAGGCGCCGTGCCGGGGCAGGCGAATGACC
>JALHUR010000448.1 GCA_022867325.1 Candidatus Aminicenantota bacterium
AAACCTCCTTCCGCCGTGTATGAGTAGTGGAGGCCGCGGGAACGGCCCTCCGGAACTCGACGAAAGGAGGCGAACATGTTCAAGGAGTGCTTCTTCGAGCCCGAGGCGAACATCGGGAGAAAGGCCCTGATCATTCCCATGTCGGTGGCGATCCACGCAGCCATTCTTACCGCTCTTATCGTCGCCCCCATGATCAGATCGGGAGCGCTGCCGGACATCCCCGATTACGTCGAACTAACCATTGCCCCGCCGCCGCGCCCCTCTCCGCCGCCGTCCAGACAGGGACCGCATAGGACTGTCCGCCATAATATCAAGCCCGTCCTGGCGCCGCGCGTATCTTCAGGGAAGCGCTTCATCGCTCCCGTCGACATTCCCCTGGGGATCGCTGATGAGGCCCTCCCGGACCTCCCTTTGGGAGATGGGATTGAGGGCGCGAATTGGGACATCGGCTTCGACAATCCGAACGCCCCAAATGACGGCAGAGTGTTCGACGTCATCGAGAAGATCGTGGGCGAGACGGTCGCCCCCGTCCCGGTCGCGGGCGAAATCAAGCGGCCCAAGCTCCTCAGGCAAGTCCCGCCCGTGTACCCCGAAATCGCCCGACTGGCCCGCGTCGAGGGGGACGTTGAAATCGAGGCCCAGACCGACGTCTACGGCCGGGTCGTCCGCCTGAAAGTCAAGCGCTCGATTCCGCTCCTCGATCAGGCGGCCGTCGACGCCGTCAAGCAGTGGGTCTACGAGCCGATGGTCATCAACGGCAAGCCCCGCGGCGTCATCTTCAACGTCACCGTCAACTTCGAGCTGAAGTCAAGCTGAACGAAATTCGGGGGACATGAACCGAGAATTCGGGGGACATGAACCGAACTTCTTAGTTCGGTATCGTGTCCCCCGAATTCGTTCCGTGTCCCAAATCGATCTGCGTTTTAGGTATAATGCTTCTAACAAGGAGAACTTCAATATGCTTAACAGAAAGCCCATCGTATTGATGCTTCTGGCCGTTATCCTGGCGGCGGGACCGATTCCGGCCGCTTCCCAAGCGTCCGACGAGGGTCAGGCCGCTTCCGGAACCCCCGCCCCGGGCGAGGTTATCGCCAAAAGCACAATCAAGGCGGTTACGATCCATCCGGAGCGGGCCACCGTACTGAGGGAAGCCGAGCTCAGGCTCGACTCCTCCGTCAAGGCCGTCGTCTTCGAGGAACTGCCGACCACCCTCATCCCCAGCTCGCTGCGCGTCACCGGCCGGGGCACAGCCGCCGTCAAGATCCTGGGCCTGGATGTCGCCTCCATGTACCTCGAGTCGGCGCTCCTGCCCGAGATCAAGAAGGTCCAGGCCGAGATCGACGCCGTGGATATGGAGATAGCGAAGATCAACAACGTCTTCGACGTCCTCGACACCCAGGAAAAGTTTCTCAAGTCGATCGAGGTCTCGAGCTCGTCCAAGGCGTCCCAGGACATCGCGGCCGGCCGGGTCGATCCGGTTTCCTGGGAGCGCGTCGTCGATTTCCTCGGCTCGAAGCTCCAGGCCGTGAAGCAGGCCCGGCTCGGAGAGATGGTCAAACTCAAAGAGCTCAAGGCCAAGCTGGACGCACTCAAAAAGAAGCTGGCCGCGATGAAGCCCCAACGCTCCCAGGAGGCCAGGAAGGTCAAGGTTTACCTGGAGACGGCCCAGGCCGGGTCGTTCACGATGGCGCTTTCCTACACGGTAATCGAAGCCCGCTGGCAGCCTCTTTATACGCTCCGGGCCGTCCCCGATTCCGGGGAGGTCGAGCTGGCGACGACAGCCCTCATCGCGCAGCGGAGCGGCGAGAACTGGACCGGCGTTAAAACTCTCCTTTCGACCTCGTCGCCCATTCTCGAGGCCCAGCCCTCGGATCTTAACCCCTGGTATCTCGACCTGCCTGTCCCGCGGCGGGCCAGGCTCGAGGCGGCGGACTTGAAACCCGAGCGGGCCGCGGGGGGCGGCATCCTGGGCGGCGTTGTGGGCGGCGTCGAAGGCGAGGCGGGGGAAGCGCCCGCCCCGCCTCCCATGGTGCCGATCAGGGAGGCCGAGCTTCCCACGGCCGCCGTCATCGAATCGGGACTCCACCTCAATTTCGAGATCGCCCGGCCCGTCGACATCCCGAGCGACGGGACGCCGCACAAGGTGCCGATCGATATCCAGCGCCTCAAGGCTTCCTACGACTACATCGCGATTCCCAAGCGGCGCGAGGCGGCCTTCCTGCGGGGAAGCGTCAAGAACACGCTGGCCTACCCGATTCTCGCCGGCCAGGCCGACCTGTTCATCCTCCAGGATTTCGTCGGATCGACGAAGCTCGGCCGGGTCGCCATGGGGGAGGAGGCCAAGACGTTCTTCGGCGAGGACGGCCAAATCAAGGTCAAGTACGACGAGGTCAAGCGGGAGAAGAGCGGCGCGGGCTTTTTAGGGAAAACCGGGAAGCTGCGAATCGTCGCCCGGATCACGGTCCAGAACCTCCGCAAGGAAGCGGCCGCGATCGAAGTCCATGATCAGCTTCCGGTCAGCCGGAACGAGAAGATCGAAATCCGGGACGTCGTGCTTACTCCCGCGCCGGCCAAGAAGGATGAGAAGGGGATTCTCGTTTGGACGCTCAACCTGGCGCCCCAGGAGAAGAGGGAAATCCTGATCGATTTCACGGTCGAATACCCCAAGGACGCGCCCGTCATTGGCCTCTAACTCATTGATTTTAAAAGGATAATATCCAAACCGACGGTCCCGGACGGAGCCGGGGAAACCCGGTCCGGGGCCGGCCCCGAACCCCGCGGGGGTCTTAATACCTTCATCCGATCGGGTGAGGGGGTGAGATCGGTTTCGGATGATTAGTTAACCCCCTCCGAGAGACAAGGGGAGACAAAATCATCACGGAAATCATCCAACACGGTGATTGTCAGGCGCCTCGGGCCGCCCTATCATGACAATCGAAGCGGGCAATATGACGAACGCAGTAAGATGCCAACGTCAGGGAGTAGGAGGCAACCTCTCCGCCATTTAACCCTCCTTTCAAGGCCCCCTCAAGAAGGGATCGGCCCTCGGTCCGGCCAACGGACCGGGGGCCGCATTTTTTTAGGGATTTATTTCGCGCCCTTGAAGGAGCTGCTGACCCGGTTCCGGCCCAGCCACTTGCTGTGCAGCATGAGCTGTTCGGCCCTGGTGACCAGGCTTTCGATCGTATCCTCCCTCCGGGCCAGGGTCGCGCCCATCGACACGGTGCAGGAGATGAATTCCGTCTCGGTTGAGACATGGGACTGACTGATCAGGAGCCGGAGCTTGTTGGAGACCATGTCGAGCTTGGCATCGCTGATGTTGAGCACGGCGACCAGGAATTCCTCCCTGTCCCAGCGGCCGGCCGCGTCGAAGAAGCGGACGTTGCTGGCCAGGGTTTTGGCGAGCATCCGCAGGATCCGGTCGCCGACCTCGCGGCCGTGGCGCTCGTTGAGCTTGGTCAGGTTGTCGACGTCGATGAAGATGACGCCGAAGGGGAGTTTGAAGCGCTTCATCTCGGTCAGGCGGGATTGGAGATGGAGCTCGAGGAATTGGCGGTTGGCGACCTGCGTCCCCAGGTCGAGGAGGGACATCCGCTCGAGCTCCTGGAGATTCTGGGGCATCAGGATGCGCGGCGAATAGTCGATGAAGACCTGTCCGCAGGCGGCCGGACGGCCCGCCTCGTCGAAGACGGGAAAGGCGCTGACATTGACCGGAAGCCAGTAGCCCTCCTTGTGGAGGATGTAGGCTATCCCCGGGAATACCGTTTCCGACTTGAAAGTCCGCTCGGCCGGACAGAAATCCTTGCACTGGACGACGCCTTTATCGTCGACGTGGACGAGGAGCTTGTCCGAGCAGTGTTTGTCCATGACATCCGCCGCCCGGTAGCCCGAGATGAGCTCGGCCCCCTTGTTCCAGAAAATGATTCTCTTGTCCCTGTCCAGGAAATAGACGCCGTTGTCGAGGCTGTTGAACAGGGTTTCCAGGAAGTCCGGCTTGGTGCCGTTTAAAAGCTCGCTGAATCGATGCCCGCTCACAATATACCCCTCACCTTGGAATTTTGTCCCTTACAATTTCTTATAACAAAGAAAGCCCCATAAAGTCAAATCAACGGGGCTCTGATCGTCGAACAATTTTCGGGTTTCGATAGAGCTTTCCTTTTCGAGCGGCGAGGAAGCCGGCCTCAAGCCCCCGTAGCGGAGGGGGGCCCCGTACTCACGGAGGCTGAACACACACGCGATATGGGGAATTTTAAAACCATGTCATTGGCTCCGTGAGTACCGGGGCTTGGGGGCGGAGGACGGTCTCCTCGCCGTTGAAAACACCGTTCAGCGGTTAGAACGGGGTAGGATTCCGAGTCAGGGGGCGTTGACCCGTTCGCCGACGCGAAGCCCCGCCCTTCAGGGCGGGGACGAGAAGCGTGGCTCAGGGTTAAAC
>JALHUR010000449.1 GCA_022867325.1 Candidatus Aminicenantota bacterium
CCCTACCAGATCAGATACTATGTCTTGTAGGGTGATCTTATGAAAATCGAAATCGAGAAAGAAGATGATGGCCGCTGGATTGCTGAAATCCCTGAGCTTCCTGGGGTTATGGCGTACGGGAATAGCCGGAATGAAGCCATTTCAAAGGCAGAGGCATTGGCCTTGCGAGTCCTGGCTGACAGGCTTGAACATGGTGAAGAAATTCCAGAGCTTAAGGAAGTATTCGTAATCACAGCATGAGCGAATGGCCTTCAACAAGAGCCCGTCGAGTCCTCGCTGCTTTGCTTCGAATTGGTTGGATGATCAAACGGCAATCCGGTATCTCTCACCGCGTTCTTGCTCGCCCTAGCTGGCCTGACTACGTTTTCGCATTTCATGATCGTGATGAGATCGGACCGAAGATGTTGGCGCGTATTGCCAAGCATACCGGTCTTACCTCTGAAGATTTGTAAAAGTCGCCGAACAATTGGCTGGAGGGGATAGGCACCAAGCGCCGACGCCTCAGCCTAATCGTTGGGCCGTTAGAGGTCAAGATAGTTTAACGACGAATCGGGGATCGTGGGCCTTGAGCCGTCCGTCGAAGCTGGCCAGCTGGGAGCAGCCGGCCGCGCGCGCGCGGGCGAGGATTAGGCCATCCGCAAAATCCAAGCCTTCTTCGTAGGCGCGCAGGGCGTTTCGAATCCCTTCTTCATCCTCGAAGACAACGTCGCGTAGCTCCAGCAGAGCGAGGATCGCGGCCCGTACTTCGTCTCTCGTGAATTCGTAGGATCGCTGCAGCACCCAGACCAGCTCGGCCAGCACGAGATCGGGAAGAAAGAACGGCCCGTCCTCGCCCCTGAGGAGATTTTCGGCCCGGCGGGCTTGAAGGGGATCGTCTTCGGTGAAAAGCCGAACCAGGACGTTCGTGTCGAGCGCGATCACGGCTTCCTCGATTTTGGGGATCGTTTTCGTTTGGGGCGGTATGCCGCCGCCGTCTCGGCCGCGGTATCCTGAACAGCCTCGTGCATTCTTTCAACGGAGACGGGATATTCCTTAAGCGGAACCCGGGGCTTGAATTTCCCCTTGAGATCCGCAAGGTTTCCCGTTTTGGGATAAAGAACGACACTTCCCTCCCGAATCTCATAGACGATTCGGTCCGAAGGCCGCACCCCCAGGGCGTCAATCACGGCCCGCGGCAATGTGGTCTGGTTTTTCTTGGTGAGCTTTGAGGAAGCGATCATACAAGGAAAATAACAATATTCCTTGTTATTGTCAATAAGCCTTGGAGGACGCCCGGCGGGCCGGCGTCCCTATTTCCCGTACAGCTTCTGGATCTCGGCTACGAGATCGAGGTTCTTTGCGACCTCGAGCAGGGGGATTTTCTTGGCCTGGGCGATGGCCGTGAACCGGCCGTCGGCGTTGCCTTCCTTGTTGATGAGGAGCAGGTCCGCTTGGGGGGCCACGGCGTCGATGCTCTGCTCGTCCGTCGTGTCGCCGGCCGAGGCGCCCTGCGAACGCCGCTTCATGCCCTCGATATGGGCGCCGATGACGAGGATCCCTTCCTTCCGCGCTTCCTCGATCAGGGCGGCGGTCCGCATGAGCTCGTCGTCGATCGAGATCCCGGCCGCTCCCATGCCTTTGAGGCTGGCGCCCATGACGATGACGATGGACTTGTAGGGCGTCCCGGCGTCTTTCTTGGACTTGAGGTCGGAGGCCGAGGCCAGGGAGTTGAGCTCGAAGCCCATCTTGAGCCTCTGCATGACGACCTTGAGCATGACCGGCCCCGGGCTCTGTCCGCATGAAGTCAGGAGGGCCGGCTCCTCGGCCTTGACGGCCGATTGGGCCCGGGCCGCGGCGGGAGCCAGCAGGCTTAAGGCTATCAGCAAGGCGGGGATTCCCTTATTGCGTTTGATCATAATTCACTCCTCCCGTGCGATGGTCTCAGTGCGCGGTCCCTATCGTAAACCATCCCGCCGATTATGTCCACCGGCGGCCCGCTGTTTATTGATTCTATAAGATAGATAGTATATGCTGACGGAACCGGAGGTGAGCAGATGACCGACAGGTTCAACAGACGCGAATTCATGAAGAAGGGCGCCACGGCCGCCATGGGCGCCGGCCTGGCCGTCAAGGCCGGGTTCGGCCGCGGGATCGGACAGGACGCCGCCTCGAGCCGGGTTGTCGAGGTCGTCCGCCCGGGTGCGGTCGCCGCCGGCCGGAAAGTCGACGCGGAGGCGGTCAAACTCATGCTTCGCCGGGGCATGGCCGCCCTGACCGGCGCCAAGAATCCCTGGGCCGAATTCATCAAGCCTTCGGACCGGGTCGGGCTCAAGATCAACACCCTGGGCCGTCCGCTCCTGTTTACCCACCATGAGCTTATCCAGGCGGTGGCCGGGGACCTCGTCGCGCTGGGAGTCCTGCCCAAGAACATCATCGTTTGGGACAGGTTCGAGGACCAGATGAGAGACTGCCGGTTCACCTTCAACACGACCGACGAGTCCATCTACCTGTGCTACGGAACCGAGGCTCTGGACGAGGCTCAAAACAGGTTCGACAACGAGCTGACCTACGTCTCGGAGCTCGACAACCCCCGCCAGCGGGACGGCGGCTCGACGGCTTCGCGTTTTTCGCGGATCTTCAGCAAGGAATGCGACAAAGTCATCAATATGGCCATCCTCAAGGACCACGGCCTGTCGGGCGTGACCCTCTGCCTCAAGAACCTGGCCTACGGCCTCTGCGACAACAACAGCCGTTTCCACGGCCCCGCGACGATCGGCCCGTTCATCGCCGATTTCTGCGCCCATCCCGAGGTCCGCAAGAAGGTCGTTCTCCACATGATCGACGGCCTCGAGGCCTGTTACGATCAGGGGCCCGCCCCCCGCAATCCGCGCGTCATTTGGTCGGCCGATACCCTCTGGCTGGGGACGGACCCGGTCGCCTTGGACGCCGTCGGTTTCAAGGCCATCGACGACAAGCGCAAGGCCGCGGGCGTCTCCGCCCTGAAGGACACGGGCCGGCCCTGCGATCACATCGAGCTGGCCGCCCGGAAGGGCGTCGGCATCGCCGACCTGAGCCGGATCAAGGTCGACCGGATCGCCCTGGGCTGAGAGTTGACCCGTTCGCCGACGCTAAGCCCCGCCTTTCAAGGCGGGGACGAGAAGCGAGGCTCAGGGTTAACCCCGAACAAGCCCCCGCATTCATGCCGGGGAGTCGAGGGGTTGACTCGGACCTCGATTTCGGAGACCATAGCCAAGCGATCGAGAGAAAGGAGCACCGCGACATGAAGATGAGAGCGAAAACCGTCGGAATCGTTCTTCTGGCCGGATTCGTCGTCACCGGCATTGTCCTCATTGATGCCGGCGATGGCGCAAATCGGAAAATTGGCTTTGCGCGAGCGCACCGCCGCGGCGATCGCGCGCAAACCGGCCAGGCCGATCGGCGTCGAGGTATTGTCTTTCGAGGTGGTGCCATAGACGCCGCCGATCGCGACATAGTCGAGCAAATCAAGTGGCGCGGTCTGCGCCTGCTCCAGCGTCTTGATACTGAGACCGATGATCGCGGTCTTGCCGAGCAGCAGCCGCGCATCGGCCGGCGACATGTCGTCCCAGCCGATATGGACGCCGTCGGCTTCCGCCGCCAGCGCGACGTCGACGCGATCGTTGATCAAG
>JALHUR010000450.1 GCA_022867325.1 Candidatus Aminicenantota bacterium
CGCGGGGCGGGAGGCGCGGGGATGGTCCTCATCGTCGTCGGCCTCGTCCTGGCCCTTCTTTCTCCGCTCATCGCGACGATCATCCAACTCGCCATCTCCCGGAAGCGCGAGTTCCTGGCGGACGCGAGCGGCGCCATGCTGACGCGCTACCCGGCGGGCCTGGCCTCGGCCCTCCGGAAGATCTCCGCCGACACCGAACCTCTCGAAGCCGCCAACAAGGCCACGGCCCACCTCTACATCGTTAACCCCCTCAAGGACATCAAGGGCGCGGTCAATAAGCTTTTCAGCACCCATCCGCCCATCGAGGAGCGAATCACGGTGCTGGAGAAGATGTAAATAATCTCATTTGCGCTCGTCTTTGTAAAAAAACTTGCATTTCCTAGGTAAATGTTTATAATAACCTAGGAATTGTCAAACATGGGAAAAATTCGCTTTTCGGGCGAGGTCACGGAGAAGGCCCTCGGCCTTCTTAAAAGCTATGGAAGTCTGCGCTCCCGAGATCTTACCGAAATGGGAATTTCCCGCGAAATGCTGCGTTATCTCTATAAGAGAGGGCTGATCGAACGGGCAGGCCGCGGGCTCTATAGGCTCGGTGGGCAGATGGAAGAGCATCGGACGCTTATCGAAGCCTCAAAGCTTGTGCCGAAGGGTGTTGTTTGCCTCCTTTCCGCTCTCCGTTTTCATGAAATAGGCACTCAGGAGCCATATGATGTTTGGATGGCCCTCCCCAACAGCGCCTGGCGGCCGAGGATCGAGGCTCTCCGCCTACGATTTGTCTACCTATCGGGAAGAGCTTTCTCTGAAGGTATTGAAGTCCGCGATTTTCCGGGAGGCAGGATTCGCGTCTACAACCCCGCCAAGACCGTTGCCGACACGTTCAAGTTCCGCAATAAGATCGGGCTGGACGTAGCGGTCGAGGCGCTTAGAGATTGCCTTCGGTCGCACACGGCCACCCGCGACGAGCTATGGCATTATGCCAAGATTTGCCGAGTTCAGAAGATCATGAAGCCTTATATGGAGGCCCTGTCGTGACCCAGGACCGTCTAACGAATCTCGCAGCGTCTGTTCATCAGCGGCTGCTCAACCTCGACCCGGCAAGGACCCACGATTTCACGCCGGTCTTGAGAAGATATGCATTCGAGCGGTGGCTCTATCGGCTGGGAAAATCCGACCATGCCGAGAGTCTTGTCATGAAAGGGGCCATGCTTTTTGCTCTATGGACCAGCGACGCACCGCGCACGACAAGGGACCTCGACCTCCTGAGAATCGGCGACGTTACGGAAGCCGGCCTCCGGCGAGTCTTCTTGAAAATCGGCCGTATGAAAGTGGAGCCGGACGGACTGACCTTCGAGGCGGACAACATGATTATCGAGCCGATTCGCGACGAAGCCGAATATCACGGACTTCGCATTAAGTTCATGGCCCGGTTGGGGAACATCAGGATCCCTCTTCAAGTTGATATCGGGATCGGCGACAGCGTATGGCCTGAACCGGAATACGTCCTTTACCCGACGCTTCTCGACATGCCGGCGCCTCGTATCCGAGCCTATCGAAAGGAGACCACTATAGCGGAAAAACTCGATGCTATGTTGGAACTCGGGATGTTGAACAGCCGCATGAAAGATTTTTATGATATTGTCGTATTGGGGGATCTGTTTTCTTTTCGCGGGGCAGAGCTTCAGAGAGCCGTGCGGGTGTCGCTCAAACGAAGAGTTTTGACATCACTTTCAGAGTTGCCAATTGCGTTTACTAATGAGTTCGCCCAAGATAAGGACAAGAACATACAATGGGGAGCGTTTCTGCGCAGGATCGGGAAGAGCTCAGGAGCCCTGCCGTTCCATCAAGTCGTGATGAAAATAAGAAACTTCCTCCTCCCGGTCCTTCAAGCGCTCAATGCGAGAACGGAATTCAACGAGGTATGGGAACCCGGAGGGCCGTGGCGGCCTCAAGAGAAAGACAATGACGGGTGACGTCCATTCACGGAACAGCGGCCATCCGTCCCACGCCCTGACAGAACAGAAGAGGTCCCTGCGGATCGCCCTGGCCATCACCGCGGCCATGATGCTTGTCGAGACCGCGGGCGGGTTCCTGAGCCACAGCCTGGCCCTCCTTGCGGATGCCGGTCACATGCTGACCGATGTCGCGGCGCTCGGCCTCGGCCTCTTCGCCTTCTGGCTCTCGGCTCGCCCGCGCACGTCC
>JALHUR010000047.1 GCA_022867325.1 Candidatus Aminicenantota bacterium
TCATCGGCCAGGCCGTCCGGACCGAGCTCGGCCGGGGCGGCCAGGTCTACTACATCCACAACCGGATCGAGGACATCGACAAGGTCGCCCGGCTCATCGAGAAGCTCGTCCCCCAGGCCAAGGTCGTCACCCTTCACGGCCGGATGAGCGGGGCCGAGCTCGAGCGGCGCATGATCGGGTTCGTCGGCCAAGCCCACAACGTCCTGGTCTCGACGACGATCATCGAAAACGGGATCGACATCCCGCTCGTCAACACCTTGATCGTCGACCGGGCCGACCTCTACGGGCTGGCCCAGCTCTACCAGCTTCGGGGACGGGTCGGCCGCTCCTCGCGCCAGGCTTACGCCTACTTCCTGGTCCCGCCCTCGATCGAGCTGACCGACCTGGCCAGAAAGCGGCTCAAGGCCCTCAAGGAGTTCAGCGAGCTCGGTTCCGGATTCCGGCTGGCCGCCAAGGATCTCGAGATCCGGGGGGCGGGGAACTTCCTGGGGTCCGAACAGCACGGATTCATGGCGGCGGTGGGGTTCGATTTCTACCTCCAGCTTCTCGACCAGGCCGTCCGGGAGCTCAAGGGGGAGCCGGTCGAGGAGGCCAAGAGCGAGATCCACCTCCATATCGATATCCGGATCCCGGAGGACTACCTCCCCCAAGTCAACCTGAGACTGAATCTCTATAAGAGAATCGCGAGCCTGGAAAGCCTTGACCAGGCCGACAGGCTCAAGCGGGAATTCGAGGACCGGTTCGGCCCAGTCCCGGAGAGCGTCGAAAACCTCCTCCGCTACGGGGTCATCAAGTTTCTCGCCCAGCGCCTCCGAATCAAGTCCCTGGACAGATCGGGCGACCGCCTCATCCTCCGTTTCCTCGAGACGTCCCCGGCCGACATCGGCCGGATGACCCGCCTCCTCAAGATGTGCCGGGGATCGCTCACGCCCCAGGGCGTCATGACGCTCCGCCTGCCCGCCGCGGGGGCGACGGCCGTCCTCCTTGAAACGATCCGAATCTTGAAGGAGTTATCCGGATAGACTATAATAAAACGCTTTTCCGACATGAATAGACACCCTTTGACCCCGGCGTTGTCCCTGGCCGTCCTCCTGGTCTGCCTTGTCCCCCTGGCCGGCTGCGGGCGGGAAGAGACGTCTCCATCGGGGACAACCGGAAAGGGAAGCCGGCCCGAGAGTTCGGCCGCGGCCGCCTCTCCCTCGGGTGAAGTCATCCTGAGGGTGGGCAAGACCGTTTTCAGCGGGGCCGATTTCGAGCGCTATATCCAGGGCTTGACCGGGCAATCGCCGTCCAAGTTCGAATCCGCGACCCTCAGCCGCCTGTTCGACGGGTTTGTCGAGGAAAAGCTGCTCCTCCGGGCGGCCCGCGACGAAGGGATCTCGCTCAGCCCCGAGGAGCAGAAGGCTTCCCTGGCCAAATCGATCGCGGGCAGGAGCCTTGCCTCCGAGCGGGCCGGAGATCCCGGCGAGGAGCAGGCCTTCCTGGAAAAGGCTTTGATCGAGAAGCACATGGCCCTCCTCATGAAGGACGTCCAGGTCGGCGACCGGGAGATCGCCGAGTATTACGCCGCCCGCAAGCGGGATTTCCTGGAACAGGTCCGGGTCAAGGTCAGCCAGATCCTACTCCCGAGCGAGGATAAGGCCGTCGCCGTCCTCAACAGGATCAAATCCGCGACCGAGGACGAGTTCCGGACCGCGGCCCGCCAGGAGTCGGTCGGGCTCGAGGCGCCCCGGGGCGGGGAAATGGGCGTGTTCAAGCCCGGCCAACTCCCCTACGAAATGGAGAAGGTCATCTTCGCCCTGGCCGAGGGCGAGGTCAGCCGCGTCGTCGAATCCTCGTACGGCTTCCACATCTTCCGGCTCGACAAGCGGTTCGAGCCCGAGCTGGTGCCGGTCGAGCGGGCGGCCCCGGCGATCCGGACCCGGATCCTGGCCGAAAAGGGCAAAGCGGCTTTGGCCGGCCGGCTCGAAGCGCTCCGGGCCCGTCAGGACTGGCAAGTTTTTCCCGAGAACCTATCATTCCCCTACCAGAGGAACCAGCAATGAATATGCGATCGCGCGGAATGCTCATCCTTCTCGCCGGACTCCTGGCCGCCGCCGCGGCGGGCGCCCAGCAGGTCATCGAGGAAATCGTGGCCGTCGTCAACGACGACATCATCACCCTCTCCGATTACCGGCGCCAGCACGACGCTTTCGTCCAGCTCCTCAGGGCCCAGCTCCAGGGCGAGGAATACGAAAAGCAGTACGAACGGATGAAGGCGGAGCTCCTGAACACGATGATCACCGACATCCTGCTCCTCCAACTCGGCCGGGAGAAGCAGCTTAATGTCGCAGAGCAGCTCAAGCTCATGATCGAGAACATCAAGAAAGAGAACAACCTCGAGTCCGACGAGGACCTCAGGCGCGAGCTGGCCAAGCAGGGGCTCGAATGGGACGTCTGGACGAAACAGATGGAGGAAAATCTCCTCAAACAGGGCGTCATCTACACCGAGGTCGACCGGTCCATCGTCATCGAGGAATCCGAGGTCATCGCATACCACAAGGATCATCAAGGCGAGTTCGTCGAGCCCGAGGAGTACAAGCTCGGCGGCCTCTACCTCTCATCCGAGAACCGCGGTCCGGAAGAGACCGAGGCCCGCAAGGCCGAGATCCTGGCCAAGCTCGACGCCGGCGAAGACTGGGGGGCCGTGGCCGCCGCGGCCACCGACAGCCCGACCAAGGACTCCAAGGGCGACCTGGGCTCGTTCAAGAAGGGCGAGCTGGAGAAGAGCCTCGAGGAAGCCGTCGCCAAGCTCAAGCCGGGCGAGAGGTCGCCCTGGCTCGAAATCAAGAACGGCTGGTACCTGATTCGCCTCGCCGAGAAAAAGGACCGCCGGCAGCTCAGCTTCGAGGAGTCGCGCAAGGCGATCGAAGAGAAGATCTACAACCGGCGGAAGCAGAAGAAGCTCGGCGAGTTCCTCATCGGCCTCCGGGAAAAAAGCTTCGTCAAGATCCTGATCCCCGATCCGCTCGGCCGCTAGCCGTCAGGGGATGGGCCGCTGAAGTCCGTTCATCCGCATTGCTTGCCGCCGCCTACGACCCCCTCCGCTCCGACCCGCGCTTCGCCGCCCTCCTAAAGAAAATCGGCCTGGATAATTAGCGAAAGCTCAGTGCCTCCAATGAGGGGCTTCCGCATAACTATTACGGACTTGACAATTCCAAATAAACATATAAAATGGAATCATGTATTCCAGATTGCTCAAGCCCCCGGACGCCCAAAGCTTCTTTCTTTTCGGGCCGCGCGGCACGGGCAAAACCACCTGGGTCCGCCGGACGTTTCCCGGTGCGGTCTACAACGATCTCCTGGAGGCTGAGCTTTTCACCCGGCTGACGGCGAATCCTCAGCGCCTTGAGAACCTAATCCCCCTCGACCACCGGGACTGGGTTGTCATCGACGAGATCCAGAGGATCCCGGAACTGCTTTACGAAGTCCACCGTCTCATCGAAACGCGGCAGTACAAGTTCGCTCTGACCGGTTCGAGCGTCAGGAAGCTCCGCCGCGGCGGGGTCAACTTGCTCGGAGGGCGGGCCCGGACTCTGGCCATGCACCCGCTCACCTCGTCCGAGCTGGGAGTGGATTTCAACCTGGAGCAGTCCCTACGCGCCGGTCATCTCCCCACCGCATATTGCCATCCCGATCCGGATAAGTATCTGGCCGGCTATGTGAAGACCTATTTGGAAGAAGAAGTCCGCCAGGAAGGATTGACGAGGAGCCTTGGCGCTTTCGCCCGCTTTCTCGAGGCGGCCAGCTTCTCCCAGGGCGCTGTCCTCAACGTTTCCGAAGTCGCCCGGGA
>JALHUR010000451.1 GCA_022867325.1 Candidatus Aminicenantota bacterium
ACGAGCACGAGCTGGGCCGTCGTCCGGTGTTCGAAGGCGCGCTGGTCGTTGCCCATCTTGAAGAAGAACGCGTTTCTCAGGATGAACGGCTTCCACTCGACGAGCACTTCGGCCCCCGCGCTGCAAACGACGGGGCGGTCCTCCGCGAACGCCGCTTGGATCTCGATCCCGCTGAGGGGAATGCCGTCGAGCTCTCCTATCGTACCGTACTGCCCGTCGGCCAAGACCCATTTGCGATAATCGTCGAGCCAGACCTCGGCGACCGAATGCGCTTCGCTGCGCGTCTCGACGTCGCGCGGCAAGAGGTTGACGACGCGCGCCGGCATGCCGTAGGCCGCGGCGACTCCGGCCATCACGATGGCGTACTCGCGGCAGATGAAACGACCGCCCTTCTGCGCCTCGCGGAGGATCGTGACCGGGTCGGATTTCGATGCCATCTGGTTGGGGCTGTGCTCCCACCGGGTGCTGACCCAATGGGTCAGGAGCCGCAGCTTTTCATAATCGTTCTTGGCCTCAGCCACGACGGCGTCGATCACGAATTCGCGGCGCATCTCGACGAGCCGGGGGGCCTTGGGATCGTCGTACAGGACGGGAAACTCCGGCGCCGGCCGGGTGCGGTCCCAGACGAGCGGCGCAGGGCCGTACTTGGCTTTGATCTCCGCCAGGAGAGACTTGAATCCCGGGTCGCCTCGGAGAGAGTCGAAATCCGAGTCGCTTGTGAATTTGGAATAATCCGTGAAACCTGCGGCGACGGCCTGGCGGATCGCGGCCAGGGCCTCTGCTTTTTGCCCCGCCAGCGCGTGGATGCAGGACTTCATGTAGAAGACCCCGCCCCGGACCTCCAGGTTTTGCGTATCGTCCGCGAGTTTAAGCATCCGGTCGAGAACGGCCATGGCCCCGGGCCAGTCCTTCTGGCCGTAGACGCGCTTCAGTTCTTCGTTGAGCGCGGCCCACTGGTCGTCAACGCTCGGCTTCTGCGCGAGCAGGGGAGCGCAGACGAGCACAAGAACCAAGACCGTGAGCAGAGTGGAATTCAAGCGGATCATGGTTCACCTCCTTCATTGTGTCCTATCATACTATCTACGAAGGGCCGGCTCGAAAAGGTTTATCTGTCGTTTTATTTATTGACATCTTCTTGACCCGTTCGCCCGCTCGAAACGACTCTCATACGCCGCGACAAACCGCTCGAAATGACTGAAGCTCCACGGACTTACATCCGTGCGATCTATGAGATGTTGGAGCGCACCCATGGAGCCGTAAATACGGCTCTATGAGTATCCCCGGAGCGGATCATTCGATATTTTGTGCCAGACAAACCTCCCTGGAATTCAGCGAAGGGGATGGAACAACACCCGGTAGAGAACAATCCGCTCCGGATGTCGGGGACGATCGTTAGGAGGAATCAGACCCAGAAAACGTCAACCGGCGTTGACGCTCGACCAGGAGAATGGAAACGGCGGGGCTCAGCGCGCCTGGCGGATGCGCCTGACGTGAAAACGGAATCGCCGGCGGAATTTCCGGCGCTCACCCCTCAGTCGCAGGCCTCACTTATGGCATAAGATACGCTTCTCGCCGAGATCTTCGTTGATTTCACCGTGACCTTGACGCTTGCGTAGGGGATCGAGATATCGATCAGCTTGTATTTCGTTTTCGATCTCGTGACAGTCCACGAGATCGGCGGGCACTTTGGGTGGAGATTGCCGCTTGTGTTCATTTTGGCAATAGCCACATCCCACGGCGAGACCTCCGTGTTGAGGATGAAAATTCCGCCGTCGGACGACCGGAAGGCGTGAGACATATACTCATGAAGCGTCGATCCGCTGAAGGCACGATAGTATTTTTTCGACAATATCTTGCCCGTTGAGTCGCATTTAATAAAGTCTATCTCGGTGTCGTTGACCAAATCGCTTCCCACAAAATAGAAACCTCCCCCCTCGCCGGGCAGGCCGTAGCCGAGGTAGCCCGCGTTCTGGGGTGTCCCCTTATAAAGATATTGCCACTTAACGTTCCCATTTAAATCCAGCTTGAGGGCCAGTCCGGTTCCCCCGCTGCGTCCAAAAACCATCAGGTTATTGCTGCCTGTCAGATAGGCGGATTCAATTCTTTCGCTGATCGCCCCGGCCTCCCCGAACGTCTTAGCCCATTTGAAATTGCCGTTTCCATCGATCTTGATGATGAAGGCGTTGTACTCCCAACTGCTCGAGACCTCTCCGACTAGGAAAAAGCCGCCGTCGGGAACCTGGAGAACCTCCCTGATGTCGAAGCTCAGTTTGTCATCTCCAAGCTTGAAAGCCCAGACGACGGATCCCGAAGAATTCAACCGCATAATGGCCCGACAATAACGACTTTCTACAAACGTCATGATCGCCAGATAGCCTTGGGCTTTATTGAGT
>JALHUR010000452.1 GCA_022867325.1 Candidatus Aminicenantota bacterium
ACTCAATAAAGCCCAAGGCTATCTGGCGATCATGACGTTTGTAGAAAGTCGTTATTGTCGGGCCATTATGCGGTTGAATTCTTCGGGATCCGTCGTCTGGGCTTTCAAGCTTGGAGATGACAAACTGAGCTTCGACATCAGCGAGGTTCTCCAAGCCCCTGATGGCGGATTTTTCCTTGTTGGAGGAGTTGGGGTTGACACTGGGATGGACGCCTTCATCATCAAGATCGATGGGAACGGCCATTTCAAATGGGCTAAGACGTTCGGGGAGGCAGGTTTTAACAATTATGAATGGATCTCCTCCGCCTATCTCACAAGCAGCAATAACCTGATGGTTTTTGGGGGCCGCGCCCTCAAGCTGGATCTCAATGGGAATGTCAAGTGGCAATATCTTTATGAGGGTTCACTTCAAAATCTGGGCGGTCTCAGTTACGGCATTCCCGGCGAGGGGGGCGGTTTCTATTTTGTGGGAACCGATTCCCTCAACGACACCGAGATCAACTTTGTGAAATGCGACTCGACGGGCAAGATCTTGTTGAAAAAATACTATAGTGCCTTCAGCGGATCGACGCTTCATGAGTATATGTCCCACGCCTTCCGGTCGTCCGACGGCGGAATTTTCATCCTCAACACGAAGGTCTCGCCGTGGGATGTGGCTATTGCCAAAATGAATACAAGCGGCAATCTCCCCCAAAAGTGCCCGCCGATGTCGTGGAATGTCGCGAGATCGAAAACAAAATACAAGTTGATCGATATCTCGGTCCCCTATGCAAGCGTTAGGGTCACAGTGAAATCCACGAAGATATCGGCGAGAAATGTCTCTTTTGCCGCGAGCGATGCCTGCGACTGAGGGGCGAGCGTTTTAGAATCCGGCAGCGATTCCGTCCCGGCTCAGACCTACTTATCCATGATGTAGTTTTGGAGGTTCTCGATCGTAACCTCCTGTTCGGTCATGATGGACTTGACGACGTCTCCGATCGGGACGACACCGACGAGCTTCTCGCCCTCGCAGACGAGAGGTGGCGGATGCGCGCGCCGCGAAAAAGGAATTTCCTATACCTGTAAGGCGAGTACTTCGCGCCGGTCGTCATCAACACCGCGGGCCCCAACGCCAAGCTCGTCGCCGCCCAAGCGGGGATCGATATCCCCGTCCGGCCCGACTCCCATGAAGCGGCGGTAACCGAGCCGGTGGCTCGTTTCCTCGGCCCGCTGGTCGTGGATACGCATCCGATCCCGGGGTAGGCGAATTATTACTTCTATCAGCACTTCACCGGCCAAGTCATCTTCTGCATCACGCCCAGCCCCAGTCTCTGGGGCGAGGACGTCCGCGAGACCAGCTCCTTCCTGCCCATGGTCGCCAAAAGAATGGTCAACCTTATTCCGCGGCTTAAAAATATCCGCGACCGCCAGACCTAGCGCGGTCTGTACCCGATGACGCCGGACGGCTTCTCGGTCGTGGGCTGGTCGAAAGAGGCCGAGAGCTTTCTGAAAGCGGCCGGCACGCGCGGTCAGGGCTTCATGGTGCGTTATTATGGGCTGTACGCCAATGCCCATCGGGGCAAGGTCAAGAAGGCGAGCCTGAGTCCCTCAGCGATCCGGTTGGTCGAGGAGGAGCTCCGGCGAAGCCCCCGCCGTCCCATGTCTTCGAGCAGGTCGCCCTGCTGGAGGCCGAGGAGGGCGGGGACTATTTCTAATCTTTCGTGATCATAGGGAGTAGGAGTCTGTGAACTTTCGGAAGGTGCGGGAGGGTTTTTGGCCCCCGCCGGCTCTTCGGGCGTCGATTTCCGGGGCTATTGACATCGCCGCCCGGCCGAAGATATAGTCCCGCTATGGTTAGGAGGGGAGATTCATCGACCGGAGCGGCCTTTCACCATGCCCTATAAAAAGCAAATACTTCCATAAAAAAGAAATACTTTTAAAGTGAATGCGAAGCTCTTCTGCCAGAACACAGGATTGGGTGATGCGGGGAGCTTTACAGTGAAAGTCTATTTCTCCAGGAAAGCCACGATCAACCGCAAGGCGACGCTCGTGAAGACACAGTCCGTCTCGTCGCTTGCCGCGGGCGGCCGCCTCGTGATCAGCGTCAAAGCCACCCCGACGACCAAGCACAAGAACGTCGTAGCGGTCGTAGATTCTGCCGGAGCCGTCGCCGAGACGAACGAGGCCAACAACACTGTCGTTAAGGCGCTTCCTTGACCCGTTCGCCGACGCTACCCCGCCTTGAAGGCGGGGCTTAAAATCGGAGCCCCGCCTTTAAAGGCGGGGACGAGAAGCGACACAGGAGGACATATGACAATTGGAGGCATAGATAGCAGTCGAATCGTGGTGCCGGGCAGCGGCGCAGGGCAGAATCAGCACACGGTTGAGCCTGGCGAGACCCTCGCCGGCATCGCGAGCAAGCACGGGGTAAGCGGAGAGGAGCCCCGGCCGGTCATGATGGGCAAGAATCGCCTGCGCATCCGCGGCGCCGCCTTCCTGTTGCTGGGGACAACCCTGGGAATCGGAACGCCTGTTGGATTCGCAACGCGTGTTGGATTCCTCAGTGGCAGCCAGGCGGCCGATCTGAGGGGAATGCCGAAGCTCGCTTCCTGGACAAGCATCGGGCCCAAAGGTGGGACCGTCGTTGGTTTCGCAGTTGATCCTTCCAACTCCACGACAGTGTACGCCGCTGCAGGTTACGGCGGGGTGTTCAGGAGCACAGATGCGGGTGGAACATGGCAGGCGATGAATGCCGGCCTGTCTTCGCAAGACGTCCGCGCGGTAGCGGTCGATCCGGTGACTTCTGCGACTCTCTACGCTGCCACATACCCTGGCGGCGTCTTCAAGAGCGTGAACGGCGGATCGAGTTGGAAGCCCATGAACAAAGGCCTCGGCAGCGACGAGGTGAGTTGCGTAGC
>JALHUR010000453.1 GCA_022867325.1 Candidatus Aminicenantota bacterium
CAAGAAGGACGGCAACGCGACCCTATTCGACATCGAGATTCTGATCAGCGATACGGGCGGACGGCAGCTCCGGGCCGGGTATTCGGCCACGGCCACGATCACCGTCCGGGAGCGGAAGGATATCCTGACCCTGCCCGAGCGCCTCGTCCTGTTCGAGAACGGAAAGAAGTACGTCGAGGTCCGCAAGGGCGAGGCCGTCGAAAAGAAGGAAGTCCAGACCGGCCTCTCGGACGGGCTCAACATCGAGATCCAGAGCGGGCTGGCCGAGGGCGAGGCGGTCGTGGAACGGCCGCCGCGGGAGATTAAATGATCGCGGCTTTTTTCCGCAACCTGTTCCGGGACCTGGTTCGCCAGCCGCTGCGGACCGTCCTGACGCTCTCCGGCGTCGTCTGGGGGACGTTTTCGGTCGTCCTCATGGTCGCCTTCGGCGAGTCGGTCGGCCAGGCCCAGCGCAAGCGCTTCCACGGCATGGGCAACGGGATCGTTCTCCTCTTCCCCGCCAGAACGACCCTCCCCTACCAAGGCCTCCCGAAAGGGAAACCGGTCCGGATCACGCCGGAGCAGGCCGAGGATCTGGTCCGGAAAGTGCCCGGCATCGAGCTCCTCAGCCCCGAGTTCATCCAGGGCCGGCGCATCCGCTACGGGCGGCAGGAATTCCTGAGCACGGTCCGCGGCGTCAACCCTTCGTTCGAGAGGATGCGCAACACGATCGCGGCGCGGGGGCGCTTCATCAACGACCGCGACATGGAGGAGCGGCGGCGGGTTTGCTTCATCGGCGACGTCCTGGCCAAGGACCTTTTCTTCGAAACCGACCCTTTGGGCCGGCAGATCCTAGTCGAGGGCGTCCCGTTCATAGTCGTCGGCGTCATGGCCAAGAAGCTGCAAAACTCCAACTATAACGGCCAGCGGGACGAGAGGTGCGCCTTCATTCCCTGGACGACCTTTTCCGCCCTCTACGGACGGAAGTACGTTTCGAATATTATCTTCCGCCCGCTGGACCCGGGGCGGAGCGCGGCCGTGACCCAGGACATCAGATACCATTTCGCCAAGCTCATCGGATTCGACCCCAAGGACCCCGACGCCATTTCCGACTGGGACACCCTGGAGAACGAAAAGATGTTCACCGTCTTCTTCCTGGCCTTCAACATCTTCCTGGGCGTTCTCGGGTCGTTCACCCTGCTGGTCGGAGGCGTGGGTGTGGCCTCGATCATGCTGGTCGTCGTCGAGGAGCGGACGCGCGAGATCGGCGTCAAACTGGCCGTGGGCGCCCGCCGCCGGACCATCCTGACCCAGTTCTTCAGCGAGTCCTTGACCATCATGCTCCTGGGCGGGTTCATCGGGTTCGCCCTGTCGACCTTCGTCATCCGGCTCGTCCAGTCCCTGCCGATGAAGGAAGTCACCGATTTCGTGGGCACGCCCAGCCTCAGCCCCGTGGTCGTCGTCTCGACCATTCTCGTCCTGCTCGGGATCGGGACCATCTCCGGCCTCATCCCGGCCCGGCGGGCCGCCTCGACCAATCCGATCGCCGCCTTGAGGAAGTGACATGAACCTGACGCTCCTCCGCTTTTTCCTGAGCGAGTACCGCAAGCGCCGCAAGAAGGCCGCCCTGATCACTTTCGCCCTGTTCTGGGGAACGATATCCATCATCATCTTCCTCGGATTCGGCCAGGGTATGACGGCCCAGTTCCGGATCAGCTTCAGCGGGTTGGGCCAGGACCTGATCATGATCAGCGGCGGACAGACGTCGCGGACTTACCAGG
>JALHUR010000454.1 GCA_022867325.1 Candidatus Aminicenantota bacterium
GCCTGGGCAACCCCGGATATAAGTACGGAAAGGATAGGCCATAGATGGCTGACGAAAAGAAAGACAAAAAGGACGCCGCCAAGGCCGAACCGGCCCCGGCCGCCGAAGACCAGAAGAAGAAAGGCCACAACCCCAAGGTCAATAAAATGACCATGGCCCAGATCGAAAAAAAGATCGAAGAGGTCCAAAGCAGCCAGGGAGGGCTCATGTCGCGGTACGCGAAGCAGCTTCTCCGCCGGCGCGATCTCCTGAAGTCGAAATAAACCCGGACGTCCGGATCGGATTGGGATTTCGGGCCGCAAGGTTTGCACCCCGGGAGGTAACAATCTTGCCTCATCTGCGGGTCATCCCCTCCAGGCGGGAATCCGTAGGGACGGAAGGGCCGCCCGGAGTGCGGATTTACATTTCGAGCCTTTTTTGATAGCATAAGAACGAATAAAATAAGGAGTATACAAAGCGTGATTACGAAGGAAGACAAAACGAAACTCATCAAGGACAATCAAGTCCATACCACGGACTCGGGCTCGCCCGAAGTCCAGATTGCCTTGATGACCGAGCGCATCAACATGCTCATCCACCATTTCGAGACCCACAAGAAGGACCAAATTTCCCGCCGGGGTCTCATGCAGGTCGTCGGACAGAGAAAGCGGCTCCTGGAGCACCTCAAGAAAGAGGACGTCAAGCGCTACGAGCAGCTCATCAAGAAGCTCAAAATCCGCAAGTAACCGTCGGCCGTTCCAAAGGAACCATCATGACCTACACAATCCGTCTTGACATCGGACAACGTCCCCTGATTATCGACATCGATAAAATCGGCAAGCAGGCCGACGGCTCGGCCCTGGTCCGCTACGGCGACACCGTCATGTTCGTCACCGCGACCTCCAAGAAGGAGGTCAAGGAGCCCAAGCCCTTCCTGCCCCTGATCGTCGATTACCGCGAAAACACCTACGCGGCCGGGAAGATCCCCGGCGGCTTCTTCAAACGCGAGGGCCGGCCCACGGAGCGCGAAATCCTGGTCGCCCGCCTGATCGACCGGCCCATCCGCCCCCTCTTCCCGGACGGCTATTATTTCGACACCCAGATCGTCGGCCTTCTCCTCTCGGCCGACCTCGAGAACGAGCCCGATACCCTGGGCATCATCGGGGCCTCGGCGGCCCTCTATTTCTCCGACATCCCGTTCACGAAGCCCCTGGGCGCCGTCAAGATCGGGATCGTCGACGACCGCTTCGTCGTCAACCCGACCGGCCCCCAGCTCGCCACGAGCCCCCTGAACATGACCGTGGTCGGGAACGAGAACGGGATCATCATGATCGAAACCGGCGCCCAGGAGGTCGAGGAGGCCCGGATCGTCGAGGCCCTCAAGGCCGCCCACGATCCCATCCAGGAGATCATCAAGGCCCAGAAGGACCTGTTCGCCCGGCTCGACATCAAAAAACGCGAATTTACGGCCGTGACTCTCGACGCCGACAAGACGGCCCGAATCGAGGCCCAGATCGGCGGCGCCCTCAAGGAAGCCTTCCTGGCCAAGCCCAAGAAGGCCAGCGAAGAGCGCCTGCGGACCATCCTCAACGACCTCGTCAAGGATATCCCGGCCGAGAACTCCGACGAGATCAAGGAGACCAAGGAGATCTATTACAAGGTCCAGAAAAAGGTCGCCCGCGACTTCATCCTCAAGGAAGGCCGCCGGCCCGACGGCCGCGCCTTCGACGAGATTCGGACGATTTCGATCGAAGTCGGGCTCCTTCCCCGAACCCACGGCTCGACCCTGTTCACCCGGGGCGAGACCCAGTGCCTGTCGACGGTAACCCTGGGGACGTTCGAGGACGCCCAGCGCATCGACGGCCTGGGCGAAGGGTCCAAGAAGCGGTTTATGCTCCACTACAATTTCCCGCCTTTCAGCGTCGGCGAGGTCGCTTTTCTGCGGGGGCCCGGGCGGCGCGAGATCGGCCACGGCGCTCTCGCCGAAAAGGGAATCCTGCCCGCTGTTCCCGGAGACGCCTCTTTCCCCTACACGATCCGGATCGTCTCCGATATTCTCGAGTCCAACGGCTCGTCCTCGATGGCGGCTGTCTGCAGCGGCGTCCTGGCCCTGATGGACGCCGGAGTTCCCCTGGCACTGACGCCGGCCGGGATCGCGATGGGACTGGTGACCGAGGGCGACCGGGTCGAGGACCGCTATGTCATTCTGACCGATATCCAAGGCCTCGAGGACCATTTCGGCGACATGGACTTCAAGGTGGTCGGGACCGAGAAAGGCGTCACGGCCATCCAGCTCGACCTCAAGGCCCCCTACATCACGATCCCCATGATCGAGGAGGCCCTGGCCAAGGCCCGGGTCGCCCGGCTCCAGGTCCTGGATAAGATGAAGGCCGCCCTGCCGGCCCCCCGACCCGAGATCTCCCCCTACGCCCCCCGGATCATCATCATGTTCATCAACCCCGAGAAAGTCAGCGAGGTCATCGGACCGGCCGGCAAGATCATCAAGCGGATCATCGCCACGACCAAGGCCAAGATCGACATCGAGGAGGACGGCAAGATCATCATCGCCTCCGTCGACATGGAAGCCGCCGAAAAGGCCCGGAAGATGATCGAGGACATCACGGCCGAGGCCGAGCTGGGCAAGGTCTATAAGGGCAAGGTCGTCAGGATCGAAGAGTACGGCGCCTTCCTCGATATCCTGCCCAATGTCCAGGGACTGCTCCACGTCTCCGAGATCGCCTACAATCGAATACGGAGCGTCCACGATGTCCTTAAGATGGGCGATATCCTGGATGTCAAAGTCACCAACATCGACGAGGACGGCAAGGTTCGGCTCAGCAAGAAGGCCCTCGAGGAGCCCCCGCCCGGGACGCCCGAGGGCGAAGAGCCGGCGCCCGGGGCCCGGCCGGACGGCCAGGCGCCCTATAAAAAGCGGCCCTACAGCCGCGACCACGGCCCCGACCGGCGTCCTCCCCGCGGCCGCTACTGAAGCTCCATGACTTACTTCGTCGGGATCTCCCCCTTGCCGCTGTTGGAGCGATTGTCCCCGAAGCGGGAAATTCACCGTTCCTCCACTGGCGATAGTCGGTGGAATTCCGCGAGGGGATTGATCTCTAGTAAAAAAATCGCATAAAATAGAAGCGAAGGCCGCGGCCATCATGATAACCAGGCGCAGGCGCCGACAAGGATTTACCCTGACCGAGCTCATGGTCGTCTGCGCCGTCCTGGCCATCCTGGCCGGGGCCGCTCTTCCCGTCGCCAAGACGGCCGTCAAGCGCGAGAGGGAAATCGAGCTCCGCCGCGAGCTCCGCTTCATCCGCGACGCCGTCGACGTCTACAAGCGCCTGGCCGATGAGGGCAAAATCGAGATCGAGGACGAGAGCGAGGGCTACCCTCCCGACCTGGAGACGCTCGTCAAGGGCGTCGAAACCCAGGAGGATTCGACGAACGAAGGGACCAACGAATCGGGGGACAGCGGCGCCTCAGCGGCCGGCAAGAAGATCGTCAAGTTCCTGCGCCGCATCCCCAAGGACCCGATGACGAATTCCACGGACTGGGGACTCCGGTCCTACCAGGACGCTCCGGACTCCACGGTCTGGGGAAAGGAGAACGTCTATGATGTTTACAGCAAGAGCCAAGCCAAGGCCCTGGACGGGTCGAGATACCGGGACTGGTGAGCGGGATCGAACCCTGCCTCGCCTCCGCCGGGGAGAGAGGGGATTCACCCTGATCGAGATCATCATTGTCTTCACCCTGATCGGGATCCTGGTCGGGATGGGCATCCCTCAATATAAGTACGCCCGCAAAAAGGCCGCCGAGGCCGTCCTCAAGGAGAACTTGTTCCAGGTCCGGAAGATTATCGATCAATACTATCAGGACAAGGGCAAATACCCGGCCACCCTCCAGGCCCTGGTCGACGACCAATATTTCCGGCGCATCCCGGCCGATCCGATGACGGGTAAGGCCGACACCTGGAAGCTGGTCAGGGAACAACCCGCCGAAGGCGAGGTCATGCCCGGCCAGCAGTTCGGCGTCGTGGATATCCATTCCTCTTCCGAGGATAAAGCCATCAATGGGACGGTCTACAGCACTTGGTAGGCGCGCCCCGGCGGCGCCGGGGCGGGATCAGGACCGGGGCCGGTCGGCCCGGGGCTACGCCCTGATCATGCTCATGATCGTCGTCTTCGCCCTGACCGTCGGCGTCCTGATCGCGCTTCCCATCTGGCAGACCCAGGTCCAGCGGGCGAACGAGCAGGAGCTCATCTTCCGGGGCAAGCAGTACGTCGAGGCCGTCCGGCTTTACCAGATGAAGTATCCCGGCACCTTCCCCCAGTCGTTCGAGGATCTGGTCGAGGAAAAATGCATCCGCCGCCTCTACAAAGATCCGATGACCAAGGAAGGCCGCTGGAACGTCATCCTCCAGACGTCCGAGGTGGGGGAAACCGAGGAGGGGGCCTCCCCCCAGAAAGTCATGATCGTCCCCGAGAACGTTTTGTCCGCGATCGATCTTCCCGTGATCCTGGGCGTCGTCAGCTCCTCGACCCGGAAGTCATTCCGTATCTACAACAAGCAGACGAGTTACGACAAATGGCTTTTTTATTACGGCCAGGACCCGGAGAAGCTGCCTCAGATCGTCGTCTACGGCCAGCAAGAAAAGAAGGACTGAAAACGAGACCATGACTTCCATCCTCATCGTCGCCGGAGAGAGTTCGGGCGATCGCCACGCCGCCGGGCTCGTCCGGGCCTTTAAAGGGCTCGACCCCTCGGTCCGCTTCTTCGGGACGGGGGGGCCCGCCTTGGAGGGCGAAGGCGTCGAGCTTCTCGCCTACATCAAGGACCTGGCCCTGGTCGGCGTCTTCGAGGTCTTATCCTCGCTGCCGAGAGTCAAGCGGATCTTCAACCATATCGTCGAGGAATGCGAGGCGCGGCGGCCGGCCGCGGCTGTCCTGGTCGATTCGCCCGATTTCAACCTGAGGCTGGCCAAGGCCTTGAAAAAGCGCGGAATCCCCATCCTCTATTACATCAGCCCCACGGTCTGGGCCTGGCGCCGGGGACGCCTTAAAACCCTCAAGGCCAACGTCGACAAGATGCTCCTCATCTTTCCGTTCGAAACCGAGATCTACCGAAAGGCGGGCATCCCGGCCGCTTTCGTCGGTCATCCCTTAATCGAAAAGATCAAGATCGAGCTCGGTCGCGAGGCGTTCGCTCGCAAGTTCGGCCTCGATCCGGCGCGGCGGATTATCACGCTTCTCCCCGGCAGCCGGCGGAGCGAGCTGAGTTTCCATATGCCCGTCCTGGCCGAGGCCGCGGCCCGAATACGGGATATTTTCGACGCCCAGCTCGTCCTGGTCCTGGCTGAAAGCCTTGAGGAGGATTTCTTGAGATCGCTCCTGCCGGCGGGCGGGCTTGACGGGCTGACCGTCATTCGGACCCGCGGCTACGAAGCCATGGCCTCCTCCGACCTCGTCCTGTCTTCATGCGGAACGGCGACGCTCGAAGCGGCCCTGCTCGGGACGCCGCTCGTCTCTTTTTACAGGATCTCGCCCCTCACCTATTTCTTCGGCCGCCCCTTTGTCCGAGCCCAGCACTACTGCATTGTCAATATTCTAGCCGGGAAAGCCGTTGTCTCCGAGCTCATCCAGGGAAGATTCACTGCCGACAACTTGATAGCGGAGACGCGGCGCCTCCTCGATTCCGAGGACGAGCGCGCGCGAATGAAGACGGCCTTCGCCCAGATCCGCTCCAAGCTCGGAGAGGAAAAGGCCTCGACGAACGCCGCCCGGGAGCTGGCCGCCCTCCTCACACGATCGGCGAAACCGTAGCTTTCGGATACTATGACACCGGCCGATTTTTGGAGGCGCCGATGGACAAACATGCCTGGGTCAAGGAGTTTCCGGGAGCGGTGACGGTCTGCGATGCGGAAGGCCGGATTGTCGCCATGAACGATCGGGCGCTCGAGGTGTTCGCGGCCGACGGCGGGGCGAAGCTGATCGGCACCGACATCCTCGACTGCCACCCCGAACCAAGCCGGTCGAAACTCAAGGGTATGATGGACGAACGCCGAACGAACGTTTACACGATCCGGAAGAACGGGAAGAAGAAGCTGATTTTCCAAGCCCCCTGGTCAGTCAAGGGGACCTACGCCGGCTTTGTCGAGCTGTCGATCGAGATTCCCTGGGACATGCCCCACTTCAACCGCGACAAGTAAGGAAATCGAAAAGTCATGATTAGTTTCCGGAAGAGGTCAGCATACATGAGCAGAAAATATCTTGCCGTGATCGGTTTGGTATTACTGGTCTGCGGAGCCGCGGTTCCGTTCCCTGCCGCCGCGCAGGAGGACAAGGACAAGCCCGCTCAGACCGAGCCCAAAGTCAACGCCGGCAACTTCGAGGTCGTGGTCAGCGCCCCGCGCATGGACATCCCCCTCAAGGAGAACCCGGCCGCGACGACCGTCGTCGAGACGGCCCTTCTCAAGTTCATGGCCAGGACGATCGCGGCCGATGAGGCCCTCACGCTCGTGCCCGGGGTCAAGGTCGACAACCAGGCCAACGGCGAGCGGGTCCACCTCTCCATCCGGGGCCAGGGGATCCTGACCGAGCGGGGCACGCGCGGCGTCAAGACGCTCGTCGACGGCATTCCCCTCAACGACCCGTCGGGCTTTGTCGCCGATTTCTTCGATATCGACTGGGCGACGGTCCGCCGGATCGAAGTCCTGCGCGGTCCGGCCGCGGCCTTTTACGGCAGCGGCTCGTCGGGCGGCATCCTCAACATCCTGACCCGGGACGGAAGCTCCGCCCGCGCCGCCGGCAACGGATTCCTCAGCGCCGGGTCCTATGGATTCGTCAAGGGACTGGCCGAGGCGGGCGGGACGGCCGGGCCTTTGAACTATCGCATCTCGGGATCGGGGGTCTCGGGCCGGGGCTACCGCGATCATACGAAATACTGGGCCGACAATTTCTACGGCAAGTTTCACCTCAAGGCCTCCCCGGCCGTCAAGCTGACGGCCATCCTGGGTTGGACAGACTTCTTCAATGAAAACGCCGCGGGCCTCAACCTCGACTGGTTCAGCGCCGACCCGAGCGTCCTGCGCCGCAAGGCCAACCCCGACTCCTACAAATTCAACGAATACCAGAGGACGAGCCGGCTGACGTCCGGCCTGGTGGGGACGATCAGTCTGGGCGCGAACTGGGACCTGGGGCTGACCGGTTATTTCCGCCGCACGAAATATAAAGAAGCCGTCCCCTCCTCGCTAATCCACCGATCCTACGATACACCCGGAATTTCGCTCCAGCTCAACCACCGCGCGGGCCAAGGATGGCTCAAGAACCGTTTGAGCCTGGGCGCCGACCTCGGCTGGCAGACGATCGACGAATACAAGCATCCCAACCTGGGCAACGCCGTCGAAGGACCCGAACTTCTCTCCGACCAGACCCTGAGCCAGAGCGGCGCGGGCGTCTTCGTCCTGGACCGCGTCGAGCTCGGCCCGCGCTGGGGCGTCTCGCTGAGCCTCCGCTACGACAAGGTCGGCAACTCGCTCGACGACAAGCTCCGGGCGGGCGGGATCGACTTCTCGGGCGACGCCGATTTCGAGAAGGCTACGGGCCGGCTCGGCCTGACCTGGAATCCGGCCACCCACCTCGGTTTCTATGCGAGCTGGGGCAACGGCTTCCTTCCGCCCGGAACCGAAGAGCTTGTCAACAATCCCTACGCGCTGGGGGGCTTCAACACCAGCCTCGTTTCGGCCACATCGAGGGGCGAAGAGATCGGGGCGCGCGGCTCGATCGGCGACTTTTTCGTCTACGACGTCGCGTTGTTCCATCTGGCCACCGATCATGATTTCGGCCGCTACCGGATGGCGTCGCGGCCGCTCGAGACGTTCTACGGCAACGTCGGCGCGACGACCCGCTACGGCCTGGAGTCGTTTCTGGCCTGGTATCCGATCGAGCCCCTGGCCCTAAGGCTGGCCTACACCTACTCACGATTCAAGTACGACACCGTTCAAACCCTCGACGCGGGCGTGACCTACGCC